>JBGSUY010000515.1:0-19754 GCA_041753195.1 Chromatiaceae bacterium | reverse complement strand
GCAAATGCTCCGAGACGTTCCGCGACCTCAAGGACAGATTCATTCGCCATGACGACGTCCTCGGTCATTGGAACTACGTCGTCGATGCGCACGGTATTAGCTGAGCGTATGTATTACTTGTTTTTCACTCAATCCTAAGGCAAAGCGGGCCCCATGTCCAGGACGGCTTTTATCCGACCCGACTCCCATGTAGAGCGGTGGAACCGAGACCGAGGGAACCGTCCGAAGCCAGCTGCGGGGGGTGTCAACCCTGCCCGGCCTGGATGGCCGGGCACAGGGGGCCAGTTGATTCGCGTCAAAGCCCGCCCCAGGTTCGACGTCTAGTTTGGCCGTCTCCGGGAAAGAAGCTTACGGATCGCGGCAGTCGTTTCAGGATCCGCGGATCCTTGATACGCCACTAGGCAAACTCCGCGAGCGTCTCTTCGGCCCCCGTATCTGCTGTCCTACAAGTATCCCCGATGAACATGAACCAGATCTCCCCTGTGGGGGTATTACTAATCGGCCTACTCGCCATGTCGGCAGCCCGGGCCGAGGGCTCTCAGCTCGCCGCTGCCCTGGCGAGCATCCCCTTGGGGGCCGCGGATCTGGAGATCGGCGAGGAGATCAACGAGACCTGCGCCGGCTGTCATGGGGAGTACGGACAGGGCGGCAAGGAGGGGGAGTATCCCCGCCTGGCGGGCCTGCCGGCGACTTTCATCGCCGAGCAGCTCCTGCTCTTTCGCGACCGCACGCGCACCAACCTCGCCATGGTGGAGTACGTGGATCACCGTCAGATGCCGGACGAGGAGATTGCACACGTCTCTGCCTACCTCGCCGGTATCGAGCTACCGAGCCGGCTGCCCCCCGTGGACGAGTCGGCCCCGGGCTTCGACTCCTATCAGCGGCTGCTGGACTCCAAGCGCGTCGTGCAGATTCCCCCGGCGGACGGGGATGTGACCCAGGGAGAACGGCTCTACAAGCGTGAGTGCGGCTCATGCCACGGCAGTGACGGCATGGGCAAGCAAGATCAAAGTGTCCCCATGATCGCCGGGCAGTACACCAACTACCTGTGGCGGCAGGTGGACAAGTACCTGGCCCGCCAGCGCATCCACGACAAGGACGACCCGGACGAGGAGCTCCTCGCCGCCTTCACTCGGGAAGAGATCCGCGACATCCTCGCCTATGTTTCGACCTTGGATGACGGCAAGTAGCGAGTCGCGAGGGCCCAGGGCCGAGGGCCGAGAGCCCAAGCGTGGACCCCGCCTCGCCACTCGTTACTCGCCACTCCCGTCATGGCAAATCCGAGCGGCGGAACCACAGATATCCGATCCAGGCGCATAGGGTACCCAGGGCGATGGGGTAGATCAGGGCGTAGATCATGTAGCCGGTAGTGCCGAGGTGGTCGAGGATCACGTAGGCCGAGACCCCGAGCATGACCAGCTGCTGGTCGAAGAGCATCATGGCGGCGGTGCGGAAGACCTGCATGGGGTTCACCAGCGAGATGCCAACCGCCACCTCCGGGGGCAAGGAGCCGCGGATCATGACCCCAAGCAGCACAAGGTCCAGGAACAGGAGCAGGGTCAGCCAGATCACGAAGGCCGCCCCCTGGGCCACGTCCGCGCTGCGTGCGAGCGTCGAGATCAGCATGCCGATCCCCAAGAAGCACCATGCGAGGGCCATCAAGAGCCCCGTGTAGTAGAGGAGCAGGTCCCATGGAACCTCGGCCCCGCGCATCGCGCCCCAGGCCACACCCCCGAACATGGCGAGCACCACCGGCAGGAAGACCACGGCGAAGCGCCCGAGGAGCTTGCCCCAATACCAGGCCCCGAGGCCGATGGGCAGCGCCAGCAGGTATTCGAAGACCCCGGCCTCGCGATCTCCCGCCACCGAGCGTACCGTAGTCACCAGCACGAAGATCGGGAGGATCGCCATCGAGAGCTGGATGTAGGTCACCAGCAGGCGCGAGAGCCCGGTGAATCCCATGATCCGCGACTCGGTGATGCCGAACAGAAAGAGCAGCACCAGGAGCCCGCCGAAGACCGCCGTGTAGACCAGGAACCACTTGGCCCGCAGGGATTCCAGGATATCGGTGTACGCGGTGAGTGCGAGGTGTCTCATGGCCTGTTCCGAATTAGGGTCGGCGACCCGCCTGCGTTGGAGCGCCCCGGCTAAGAAGTCGAGTAGTCTGACAGTCGCCTGGGGATCGGCTCTTGACCCGAATCAATGCCGCCGGACGGCCTCACGGACCATCTTGAGAGATAGCCTAACACCACGCTGCGGATTTTAGCCGGAACCCTGAGCATGCCCGACCAAGCCCAGACGCCTTCTCACGACTTCCCCGAGCCCCCCCTCGGGGAGGCCACCGGGGACCCCATCGCCGACCTGCTCCCGGAGCTTACCGAGGCGGATGTGGCCGAGGCCATGCGCGACATCCCCGGCTATCTGGACATCAGCCCCCAGGACTTCCGGGAGCTCTATCGCGCCTCTGCGACCCATGCCCTGGCCCGCCTGGCGGGCAATCCGATGGCCCGCTCGCTCATGCGCACCGGCGGGCCGGCCCTGGAGCCGCACCAGTACCTGCCAGAGGCGGTGGCCCAGATGGTGGATCAGGGCATCAAGTCCGCCGCCGTGGTTGACGGCACCGGCAAGGTCATCGGCATCCTCACCGAGACCGATGTGCTGCGCCAGCTCAAGGTCGCCTCTTCCTTGGCCCTCTTGATACGGCTCTCCGAGGAGCCCGAGGCCGTGCGGCGCTGCTGCTCCGGTGTCCGGGTGGATGCGGTCATGACCAGCCCGGCGCAGACCCTGGGGGCCGATGCCACCCTGCCGGACATGGCGGAGGCCTTTCGCCGTCACGCCGGGCGCAGCATGCCGGTGGTGGATGTGAGCGGGCGACTCCTGGGGATGCTGGCCCGTAAGGACCTGATCCACTCCTGCGGGGTGGCCGGCTCGCACACCTGAGGCTCCCGGCTCATTGCCCGCAACCGGCCCTGTGCTCGGTAGGTTGAGACCCTAGCCCGGCCTTTAAGTGCGCCGGGTTGTCGGCCTTGCCCTCCAGGTATCGACCGTCCGCCACCGGTCGATCGCCTTGAGAAGGGCGAGGGCCGGTCCAAACGTACTATCCCAGAGCCGTCGCTCGTCGACGCTCCCCGCCGCGAAGAGACACGAGCCCGTGGCTATGAAACCCGACGCATTCACCCCCCCCGGCGCTCCCGCGCCCCTCGACCTGGCCGCGATTCGCGCCCAGTTCCCGGTCCTCCACACCCTGGCCCACGGCGTGCCGCTCGTCTATCTGGACAACGCCGCCAGCGCGCAGAAGCCCGAGCGTGTCATCGATGCCGTGGCCGAGTACTACCGGCACCAGCACGCCAATGTCCATCGGGGGGCCTATCGGCTGTCCCAGTCCGCGACCCGCCTGTTCGAGGACGCTCGGGAGCGTGTCGCCAGCTTCATCGGCGCCGCGGAGCCGCAGGAGTGCCTCTTCACGCGGGGCACCACCGAGTCCATCAACCTGGTCGCCGCCTCTTGGGGCCGGGCGAACCTCCGGCCAGGGGACGAGATCATCCTCTCGGAGTTGGAGCATCACTCCAACATAGTCCCCTGGCAAATGGCGGCACAGTCCGCGGGCGCCCGGATCCGGGTCATCCCCATCGACGACTCCGGGGCGCTCCGACTCGACGTCTATCGGCGGCTCTTATCCCCCAGGACCCGGCTGGTCGCCGTCAATCACGTCTCCAATGCCCTGGGAACCGTCAATCCGGTGGCTGAGATCATCGCGGCCGCACACGCCGTGGGTGCCCTGCTGCTGATCGACGGAGCCCAGTGGATCGCGCACGGACCCACGGACGTGCAGGCCCTGGACGCGGATTTCTACGCCTTCTCGGGTCACAAGCTCTATGGCCCGACCGGCATCGGCGTGCTCTACGGCAAGCGCCGGCTGCTCGACGCCATGCCCCCCTACCAGGGGGGCGGCGACATGATCGAGCGGGTGACCTTCGAGCACACCACCTATGCGGATCTGCCCAACAAGTTCGAGGCCGGGACCCCGCACATCGCCGGTGCCGTGGGGCTAGCGGCGGCCATCGATTGGCTGTCGCAGCTCGGTCTGGAACGGGTCGCCGCCCACGAGGACCGCTTGTTGCGCCATGCCACCGAGCGCCTCTCCGCCATACCCGGTGTTCGGATCAAGGGCACGGCACCCAAGCGGTCCGGCGCCCTGTCCTTCGTCGTGACGGACCCACCCATCTCGACCCTGGACATCGGGACCCGGCTCGATCTGGAGGGCATCTGCATCCGCACCGGGCACCACTGCTGCCAGCCCCTCATGGATCGGCTGGGACTGAGCTCCACCGCCCGCGCCTCCTTTGGCGTCTACAACACGCTCGAGGAGACCGATCGCCTGGCCGCGGCCCTTGCGGTGATCATCGACCGGGCCAGGGCGAGCCAGGTCGCCCCGGGTATCCGGGTCGCGGTCGGCGAGGCGCAAGCCGCTGCGCCTTCGGCGGCGGAGCCGCAAATCGCCTATCCGGCTGCGGCGGGGCAGTCCCCTACCGCGGTCGCCGCGGAGATCAGAGACCTGTTCGACTGCCTACCCGATTGGCCCATGCGCTACCAGCAGCTCATCGATCTCGGCCAGCGGCTGCCTGAAATGCCCGAGTACCTCAAGACCCCGGCAAACTTCGTGCGGGGCTGCCAGAGTCAGGTCTACCTGGCCGCCCGGGTGAGGCCCGGTACGGCCGACACCCTGGAGTTTCTGGCCGACAGCGACGCCGACATCGTGCGGGGACTCATCGCGCTCCTGCAGCGGCTCTTCTCAGGACAGCGCGCCGAGAAGATCCTGGACTTCGACGCCCGCGCCTTCTTCGCCGAGATCGGGCTCGACCAACACCTGAGCCTGACCCGCCGCAATGGCCTCGCCGCCATGGTCGATCGTCTCCGGCAGCTTGCGGGCCAGACAGCGAGTCGAATGGACCGGCCCTCGACAGATAGATTGTCCACGCCTAGCATCCCCAGTGCGGTGATCGAAAGCGGCGCGCGGGTCCAACATGGAAGCACTTAAGCACAAGACACTCGACGACTTGCTTGCGAGCCCCGAGGAGCGGGTCGAGCTGATCGACGGCGAGATCATCCGCCGACCGATGGCGCGGGCGGAGCATGGTTTCGTTCAAGGCAACACCGTTGCAGAGCTGGAGACCTTCCGGCGCACCGCCGGTCCTACAGGCTGGTGGATAGCGAGCGAGATCAGCGTTTCCTACGAGCCCCATCAATGCCCCAGTCACGACCTCGCCGGCTGGCGAAAGGAGCGCATGCCCGAGCGTCCCCGCGGCATCGTCGAGCTCGCGCCGGACTGGGTCTGCGAGATCGTCTCCCCGGGTCACGAGCGCAAGGACACCCTGACGCTCTTCCTCCTGCTGCAACGGCATCGGGTGCCCTTCTACTGGCTGATCTGGCCAGAGGAGCGCACCCTGATCGCCCACCGGCTGGACGGCGAGGGCTACCGGGTCATCGCAACCATTACCCAGCCGACCGCCGAGCAGGCCCGCGCCCGTATCCCGCCCTTCGACAGCGTGGAGATCGACCTCGCGTACATCCTCGGCGAGTAACCCCGACATCGGCTTTCTGTGCCTTTCCCCAGGAGCTCTTCTAGCCGGCACCCTGCCCCGCCGCTCCCTGGTCCGCCAGTTTCCGCGCTGGTTACCCTCAAATCGCCCGACCGCAAGCCCACCGCTCTGTGATAAGAGGACCACTCAGGCGGGGAGGAGATTGCCGGCAACTGGCGCTCGTTCTGGCCGGCCCCATCTTGCGCCGGCTCACTCTCGGGCGGCTCAGGTTCTGGCTCGCCATCCGCGAGCTGCTCGCCGACGGTCGGGTGGTCTCCTTCACCCGCCGCGAGGCGGAATCGCGCTGGGACTGACACGAAAGTATTGAAATAGCCATTACGTTATCGCAGCATCTCTTTCGTACTCAATCCGTATTCGAAGCGCTGGCTCCTGCTCTCGTTGAGCCTCCCGAGCCGCGCCGCCAGCACCGCTCGGGTGCGGCTGTGGCGGCAGCTCAAGGAGCTAGGGGTAGGAAGCCTGCGCGACGGGGTGTCCCTCTTGCCCGCGTCAGAGTCCGCTCGCGCCGCCTTTCAGTCCCTGGCGAAGAACGTGGCCGCCGAGGGGGACACCGCCCGACTGCTGGAGCTGCCCGCGCAGTCGGACGAGGTCGAGGCGGCCCTGGTCGGTTGGCTCGACAACCCGGCGCACTGCCCCCCGAAGGCCCTGGGTTTCGACTTCGATGGAGCGACCTTCACCCGCGTCGGGGACCTGGTGACCTTCGAGGTGCTGCTGGCGAGCTTCGATCTGGAGCAGGAGCCCGGGCTCGCGCGCCTGGCGGCCCTGGTGCATTACCTGGAGCTCGGCGGTCTGCCGATGCCCGAGGCGGCCGGATTCGAGGCGATGCTCGCGGGTCTGCGGGCCAACCGCCCCGATGACGATGCCCTTCTCGCCGCCAGCACCCCGGTGCTGGACGCCTTGCAGCGCCGCTTTGCGGATGCCCTCGGCATGTAGATCGGGCTTGTAGGTCGGACTTCAGTCCGACTCGGGCCTCGCGGACTGCCGCGGCGGCGCCGTCGGGCTGAAGCCCGACCTACCGTCGGTCGAGGGCCTAGGACTGAGACCTGATGCAGATCTCCGAATCCAAACGGCACCGGCTCGCGGAGCGCTTTCTCATCCAACCACGTTTCTGTCTACCATCCTGAGGTCGTCCATGTCCGCCAACCCAGAGGCACTCCCCTCATCCACCGCCGTCCCGACGGCACCTCCGGCCCCGGTATCGCTGTCCGAGGCCTTCCTCTACTGGCTGCGGCTCGGATTCCTGAGCTTCGGCGGTCCCGCCGGGCAGATCGCCATGATGCACACGGACCTGGTGGAGCGGCGCCGCTGGATCAGCGAGCACCGCTTCCTCCATGCGCTCAACTACACCATGGTCCTGCCGGGGCCCGAGGCCCAGCAGCTCGCCACCTATATCGGCTGGCTGATGCACGGGACCCTCGGCGGCATCCTGGCCGGGGTGCTGTTCGTCTTGCCCTCGCTCGCCATCCTGATCGCGCTGGCCTGGGTCTATCTGGCCTATGGGGACCTGCCGGTGGTGGCGGGCATCCTATACGGGATCAAACCCGCCGTGACCGCCATTGTGGTCTTCGCCGCCTGGCGGATCGGCTCCCGAGCCCTGCGAAACGGCGTCCTTTGGGCCATCGCGGCCGCCGCCTTCGTGGCCATTTTCGCGCTGAAGATCCCCTTTCCCGCCATCGTGCTGGGGGCCGCCATCATCGGCACTATCGGCGGGCGTCTGACGCCGCAGAAGTTCCGGGCCGGCGGCGGCCATGGGGAGTCCCACAATGCCTATGGACCTGCCCTGATCGACGACCATTCCCCGCTCCCTGAGCGCGCCCGATTCTCCTGGTTGCGGACCATCACCTACGCCTTGGTGGGCTTGGGCATCTGGTTTCTCGTCGAGGGACTCTTGTTCTTCGCCTACGGTTGGAACGGTCCCCTCACCCAGATGGGCTGGTTCTTCACCAAGGCCGCCCTGGTGACCTTCGGCGGGGCCTACGCGGTGCTGCCCTACGTCTACCAAGGTGGCGTGGAGACCCACGGCTGGCTGACCGGCCAGCAGATGATCGATGGACTCGCCCTCGGCGAGACCACCCCAGGACCGCTGATCATGGTGGTGGCCTTCGTCGGCTTCATCGGCGGCTGGACCAAGGAGCTGTTCGGGCCAGACAACCTGGTGCTGGCCGGCACCGCGGGAGCGAGCGTCGCCACCTTCTTCACCTTCCTGCCGTCCTTCCTGTTCATCCTGATCGGCGCCCCGGCGGTGGAGGCGACCCGCCACGAGCTCGGTTTCACCGCCCCGCTGACCGCCATCACCGCGGCCGTGGTGGGCGTGGTGATCAACCTGGCGGTCTTCTTCGCCTGGCACGTCCTCTGGCCCCAGGCCACCGAGTCAGACCCCTTCGGCGGGCCCTTCCAATGGTTCTCGCTCCTCATCACCATCGCCGCCTTCATCGCCCTGTGGCGCTACAAGGTCGGAATCATCCCCGTGATTGGGGCCAGCGCCCTGGCGGGCCTGGCCTACTCGGTCCTCCTGTGAACGGCAAGATTGACCGGCGCGAGACCCCGCTCGCGCCTCCGCGGCCCTGGCGCCCCAAGGTGCGCGTTGTCTCAGACAATATTTCGTCACGAATTTCTAACATTCACTCACCTCGCCACCGGCTATCTTCGTCGCATTGCGGCACCGTGCGACACAGGGCGGGAAGATCCGACCAATAGCTGCCGCTCAGGCCGCGGACCTGAGGGGCGGGTTTGGACGCGTAGCGGACTCCTGCTGTCCACCCACTGGGTGGCTTAGACGCCGGTTCAGCCTATATGGCTCCGAAATCGTCTCACGAGGGTGGGACATGCGGCAGTCTCTGGCTATTTTCTGAAAGGCAAGATCGACATCCTCTCGTCTGAGCGCGTGATCAAAGGCAAAACCCGACTCGCCGTCAGCCACGCGATACCAAACATGACCAACCCTGTAGCTTCTGCATAAAATGTAAATCGCTTGAGGCGCTGGCTTATCGCCTCATCAGTTAAGAAATCCAATGCCATCAGCGAAATCGAAAGGACAATGGCCAGCCCACAGATCGCATAAACGAGGCCACGGATCCGTGCTTGTGCCCAACCTTTAGTCCATGCACGCTGAAAGAAAAAGTAGCAAAAGATCGCGAGGATACCGAACATCACCGCAGCTGAAATGTAATGCACCCCCGGTATGATCTCTTCGTGACCCTCGCACCTACACGGAAACATCGCGACGCCGACGGATGCGAATGCCGCAACCTTGCTCAGCATCATTTCCGGGGTTGTATAACCGTTATATGAAAGGAGAAACGCGCCAATGGCAAACAGAAACCCGACTAAGATGTTGCGCGGCCAATCGCCTTCGGCCCAGTAAGAAGCACTGATGGAGTCGAGTGGTGTCGCTGAGAGGTAGCTAGTCACTGGAGCAAGTGATAGCGCTATCACACCGACAATCAGCTTCATTGTGTGATTATCGATTTCCGGCCGACGCTTATCAGGGCTCATTGTCTACCCTCGGACGCTTCGTCGCTAAAGTACTAGAGTACAGAGCGTCATGTGGAACGGATGCGCGAGCTGGGTGGTCAACAATCTCCGCGACGCGCCTGCAAGAGCCACCGGAGTTTGTCCAAGCAAAATGCTCAACTTGCTCAACTGTCGTGTTGAAGCTAGACTCCTTTCGCTCGTTGTCAAGGTCCGCTCGCGCCAACTATCAACCACCGATCCCTCGTGCTGGGGGGCGAGGTGGCAAGCAACAGAAGCAGGCGAACCGCCGGAGGTGCCAGAGTATTATGAGTCTTAGTCAGACTCGGAGTGATCTATTCTGATCCTTTCAGTCGTGTCCCTAGGCCCAGCCACAGTGTCGTCGGTCCCCGCAATCGAGGTGTCGCGGCCGACGTTGTAAAGGGTCTGGGAGTCCGCAACGCGCGTGTTGGGGCCGTCCCTGAGCCGGACTGCCAGCGGCCTCGGACGCATTGGAGACGCTCGCAAGCTACGCCTAAAGTGACTCGGTTCCGCCAACGGAACCACGGCTAACCGTCCGGGTCAAGGTCGCGTACCCCAACACATGGGCTAACGTAACCCGCTGACGGGTGTGGTTCGCAGGCCCAATTTCCAACATCGACTCCAGCCTGACGAGGCAATGCCATGAGCAACGATGCGACCCCGACCGATGACGAGAAAAGTGTGCGTGCCGTGGTGGGCGCGCTGACGACCGACCCAGAGCTAGTCGGGTTCCTGCGCGAGCTTGCCCCGCAATGGGGCTCGAGCGTCGGCAAGACGCGCTCATTCCGGAGCACGCGGCTGATGGCTAATCCAGATGCACGCTGCACCCTGCGGGTCGACTCGCGTGCTGCGATCATGCTTAATGATGCCATCTACAACATCGACGGGCCGACTCCTTCGGTCTCCCTGATGCGCGATGCACTGCTCAATGCGCAGATCGACGAGGGGGGGCGGCGCTGCGTGATCCATGCCGCCGAGTTGGGCACCCTCCAAGTGCGGGTGGAACAATACGTCGACGCGCTAGGCGCGGAGGTGGCGCCAGACTCGCAGAGTCTGGATCATCGCGTAGTCTCGATCGCCAAGATCGGATGATCCGGCGTCGCATGCTTAGGGCTGGGTGCGATGCCCGGGAGGTACCATAGCAGAGCCACGAGGACGGGCGCGGACGATCCGGAAGCGGACCCTCGGGGTCCAAGCCACCGCTGCCCGCTACGGACGCACAGCGGACTGTCGCGTCAACTCTCTCAGCGGCCAGCTCTGCACCCAAACGCAGCGCGAGCGATCCGAACCTGCCGCATATGACAATCCGACGAGCCCGAGGAACGTCGTGCCATCCCGTTGATCCGACGGCGACTTGGGCATAATGTTGGCGTTCTTCGTCGCTGGTTTAGGCGGCCAAGCGGCGCCATTAGTGGTTTAGGCGGCAACATGGCAGCCTAAACCACTAACGGTGCACCCGCTGCGGCTGCCTAATCTTCTGACGAATAACGGGATATTTGGAGTACTGACCGGTCTGGCCCAAAATATCGGGACCGCTCGTCCGGCGAAATCTAGTTAAGCATAATAGATCAATCACGCTATGCGCGATCAGCCCCCTAAATCCGTAGATGAACTCCGGACGAAGAATCTTTCGGCGGTATGCCCAGACTGTAGTGATAGGGTCACATTGGATCCGGTTGCCGGACCGGTAAATTCGCATGACAACTCCTATTTCATAGCGCGTTGCCCCAATTCCCGGAGGAAACACTGCAAGCCTATCTTCGCCGTGTATCAACCTCTGAACGATCAAATCATAGAGCGGTACCCAATCCCGAGCTTTGAGGCCCACTGGATGGACAAGGACATTCCGGAGACGATACGAGAGGACTACGCAGAAGCAAGGCGATGTGGCTACGTCAAAGCACATAAGGGAGCCGTCGGACTCTATCGTCGCGCAGTTGAGGCTGCGGCGACTGATAAACTCGGCGCCGAAGCAAAGGACGGGAAGGGGCGGACGAAGCGTCTCTTCGACCTTATCGACTCTTTGCACTCTGGCGGGATGATTACGAACGATATAAAGGAGAGCGCTCACGAACTCCGACTTTTTGGAAACTATGGTGTCCACGTCCAGGATGACGGACTGGACAAGGTCACCTCGGACGAAGCCCAAGATATCGGAGAGATAGCATGGCAATTGTTGTACACGCTATATGTTGCGCCGGCCAAGACAGCACGGTTAAGGAAAAAGCGTGAGGGGAAAGGCAGACCATGACGAGCAGCTTCGTTACCTGCTTAACAAAAGGATCAAGGCGACCCCAAACCATGCATCGCGCGTGGGATAGATTTTTGGTTCTCCTACCAGCACGGTTTTGGGTCGCCTTAGCCTTACGTTTTACGTCAGAGGGCGCGAATGGCCGTAGTAAATGACATCAAGCGCCAATACGCACGGATTCTCTGCGCGTCTGATGCTGGTCTGTTTAAGGCGATTGCCGAGTACTACTTTGGTGCCGCGTCAAGGCTCAAGAAGCGCCACATCAGTACCAATAAGGACTTTAGGCTCTTAGTCAGAAACTCAAAAAAGAGGCTGTATCTTGGAATTGGCGTAGAACTGCTGGTCAAGTCGTATTATCTGGAACACGGCTATTGCGTGAATAAGTTTAGGCATTCATTCGCTCTACCTAAGGTGCCGACTCACAAGCTTGCTTCCCTGAAGAAGCAAGATATCAACCCGAACGACACGTTTACGCTTGGGCCACTGATTGACAATCTCGAAAAGATTGCCGTATTTCAGGATATAAACACGATCAGGAGGGGTTTCGAAATTGCAATGACCTTCCGCAACAAGGAAGGCCACACGTCGTTCCCAGCCCATGAATTCGATGAATCAAACTACAGAGATATCGAGAACGCCGTAACCCTTTTCTATAAATACGGGTTTTCCGAAGATCTAGAATTCCATATTTCCATGAAGGCAAATGAAAAAGCGCTGTTCGAAGTTGGGGGGCGGGCAAAGCATGAAGCGTACGTATAACATTTCGCTAAACGGGACCTTCGGGACGCTGCGCGTCCTCAGCCCGTTAGCTTTGGAGTTACCGCTGACACACTGCGGTCGAAACGGAGCGTTACGTGCGTATGGGTAGCGTGACCGTCGGAGTCCGCTGGGCGCGTTCAGGAGACGCTCGCCGTCTCCCCTGGGGCTGGCAGCTCCTTGGACCGAGCAGCCCCTCTGTTCGAAGTGCCTCGCCCGCCGTTACCCTGAGCTACGAGGCCACCACCAAGGTCCCGAGTGCTTCGATGCTCGACGTGCCTTGTTGCCAGGTACTCTGAGCGTCGAGGTACGAGCTGGGAAGTCGAGTCCGTCGTGATCGACGCCGGACCCGAGGTTGACAAGCCCGATCGTATATAAGAAACTAATGATGTACTGAAGCACGCCGCTTTGGTGCACTCCTCCTTTGGTGGTAACTTTTCAAGCGCGACCCCCCGTCGCGCTTTTTTTCTGCCTGCGCTTCCAGCTTCTACGCACCTTGTGCTTCGGGTCCACCGAGACCGAGCAGACTTTGGCCCGCCCCTTGGATGCCATGGAACTCGAAGCAACGCTCAAGCGTCGAGCCCCCCCTCCGAGGTCCCCATCTCCTACCCGAAGACGAACCGCGCCCCCTGTTTCGGACGGTGGCGAACGTGTTCGGGCTGGAGACCGCGTGATCAAGGGTGGGCTTACATCGTGGAGCGACCGCGCCGTTACATCTGGTTACAAACCAACGGTTGCAATATAAGCGACAGCTTATATACTGATGCACATCGTCAAACTTACTTGACATCCAGGAGATACACCATGCTCGGTATACTTGCAGCAGTTGCTCTGGCCGTCGGCGCTCTCGGGACCACGGTTTCGGTAGCCAACAATCACGAACTGGCAGCGGCAAAGACCCCGACGCCCGTTGTCGAGGTCCAGGCGGTTCAGAGCGCAACCACCCCTAGCGAGTGACTTCGCGGGGCCCATCGGCCCGACAGCGAAGTCGGCAACAAGCCCCGGTCGCCTATGCGGCGCCGGGGTTTTTCGTTTGGCCGGCATTTCAAGTAGAACGTCGGGCATCGCTGCGGGTCCGACCCCCTGATCGGCCTGACAACACTCGATCTACGAGCCCATTCCTACGTTCCGTCACAAGACCCTGTTGCAACTGGTACAGGAAGGCCGGACCGAGGATGCGATCGGCTACCTGGAGTCGATCAGCGCCGGGTTCGTCGGATGATCCTCTTCAACCTGCCTCCCGGCACCACGTTATTCCGGGCGCAGTCCCCGCAGTGGCCCAGCCGGCCCACCAGCGGCGCAGGCGCCGCAACCCGAGGGGGGCGCTTCAACCGAGAAGGCGTCGAGGCGCTGTACCTGTCGCTGGATGAGGTCACCGCCTTGCGCGAGTACTAGCAGACCCCACCCTTCCTTCCACGCTGCACGATGTGCTCGTACACCGTGGCGCTGTGCGACCTGGTTGACCTGCGCCAGCTCCACCACGGCGCGCCCTGGGACGAGCTATGGCACGACTGGCGCGAGGACTGGCGCCACCTGAAGTTCGAGCGGCATATCGAACCCCCAACTTGGGTTCTCTCCGATATGGTGCTGGCCGATGGAGACACCGGCATCCTCTTTCCGAGCCAGGCGCACGAGGGCGGAACAAACGTCGTCGTGTAACCAGACCGGCTCAAGGATGGCAACTCGGTCACCGTGAACGACGCCGACGGGCGACTCCCCCGCGACCAGTCCAGTTGGGCGCGCTGATCGCCTCCCAGCGACCTGAAGGAACTGGTGCTGCTGCGGAACAACCTGGTTCACCATTTCATTGACCACCAATTCATCGACCAGCATGATCTCTGGTCGACAGACGGATGCCGTTCCGCGCGTGACGCGCTGGTTGCCGCGTACCACCGTATCGATCAGCAATTCGAACAGCTTCGGGGCTGGGCCGAGCACATGGATCAGGCCAGGCGCCTGGTAGCGGAGCTCGTACAGTCCGACGTCTTCCGCGACCTTGTTATCAAGGGCATCGCCCCGGACGGCACAGTGGACTGGCCGGCAGCAGGCATCGTCCGCGCCCGGCGTGAGGCGGCGAACGAGCTCGCCGTGGACGGCTGGACGCCCGTTGCAGCGGCTGGGCGATGGATCATGGAACGGAGTCCTGAAGAGCAGCCCAACAAGTACGGATGCGACAGTCGCCACCCCCCACTGCCATCTCCCCGATCGCCAGCAGCATCTGGAGACCTGTCTCGCGTTGGCGAGTGACGGCGACGGGGACGGCCGCGAAATGCCGGCGATCGTGCGCTGGGAATTTCGCCGGTAGCGCGAATGCGGCATCCTCGCCCAAGGGTTCGCCCGCCTTCGGCGCTTCACTAGCGGCTAAGGGTGCGCGCCACCGCGTCGCGCCAGCCAGCGAACAGAACCTCGCGGGTCCTGTCGTCTATACGGGGCGAGAAGCGCCGCTCCCGGCGCCAGACCTGGGCGAATTCGGCCTGCTCGGGCCAGACACCGGCTTGCATCCCCGCCAGCCAGGCGGCGCCTAGGGCGGTGGTCTCCAGGACCTCGGGTCGGTCCACCGGGGCGTTCAGGAGGTCTGCAAGGCGCTGCATGGTCCAATCCGATGCCACCATGCCCCCATCGACCCGAAGCACGGTCTCCGCCCCTTGGGGCCAGTCGCCGCGCATGGCGTCGAGAAGGTCCCGGGTCTGAAAGCAGACCGATTCGAGCGCCGCTCGGGCGAGCTCATTGGGGCCTGTGCTGCGGGTGATGCCGAACAGGGCGCCGCGGGCATCGGCGTCCCAATAGGGTGCGCCCAGTCCGGTAAAGGCGGGTACCAGATAGACGCTCTGGTTAGGATCCGCGGCGGCGGCCATGGGACCGGCGTGGGCGGCGCTGTCCAGGACGCCGAGCTGGTCGCGCAGCCACTGGATGGCGGCGCCGGCGACGAAGATCGACCCCTCCAGCGCATAGGTGGTTTGGCCGCGCAGCCGATACCCGATGGTGCTGAGCAGGCGGTTCCTTGAGACAACTCGGTCCCCGCCAGTGTTGAGGATGGCGAAACACCCTGTGCCGTAGGTGGACTTGATCATGCCTGGCTGGAAGCAGGCCTGGCCCAGCAGTGCCGCCTGCTGATCACCTGCGATGCCGCATATCCGCATGGACCCGCCGAACAGGCCGGCGTCGGTCTCTCCGTAATCGGCTGCGCAGTCGCGGACCTCGGGAAGCAGCGCCGCGGGGATCTGGAGGACGCGTAGCAGATCCGGGTCCCAGGCGTTGCGGTCGATGTCGTAGAGCAGTGTGCGCGAGGCGTTGGTGGCGTCGGTGGCGTGCACCCGCCCGCCGGTCAACCGCCAGAGCAGGAAGCTGTCCACCGTGCCGAAGGCCAGCTCGCCGGCCTCGGCCCTGGACCGTGCGCCGGGCACCTCGTCCAGCAGCCAGGCCACCTTGGTGCCCGCGAAATAGGGGTCGAGCACGAGGCCCGTTCGCTCGGCGAACAGCGGCTCCAGGCCTTGGGACTTGAGCCGATTGCACAGGGCCGCCGTGCGACGGTCCTGCCAGACGATGGCCCTATGGACGGCCTGACCGGTCGCGCGGTCCCAGATCAGGGTGGTCTCGCGCTGGTTGGTGATACCGATAGCGGCGATGTCGCCGGGCGCGAGCCGCGCGATCTCCATGGCCTCGCGCACGGTCGCAAGGGTCGTGTCCCAGATGTCCTCCGGGTCATGCTCCACCCAGCCGGAACCGGGGAAATATTGGGCAAACTCCCGCTGCCCGATGGCCAGGGGCCGAAACTGGCCGTCAAAGACGATGGCCCGCGTGCTGGTGGTGCCCTGATCGATTGCGACGACGTGTTGGCCCATGGCGGTGCTCCAGCTCGTTCGATGAAATCAGACCCATCGGAAGATTGCCGCGGCGGCCACCAAGGAGAGGATCATCGCCCAGACCAGGCCGGTTCCGACCAGGCCCAGCCAGGCCAGATGGATGAATGCCGCGGTGAGCAAGGAGATGAACAACCGATCCCCGCGTGTCGTACGCAGTCCCAGGATGCCATCACGCGCGCCGCCGCCGGGGGAGAGCCACTCCCAGACGCCCATGGCGGCGATCAGCGCGAAGATCACCAGAAAGAAGACGGCGGTCTGCCAGGTCCACGCCATCCAGGACAATCCCATGGATCACACCCTGCCGAGGGCAAAGCCCTTGGCGATGTAATTGCGGACGAAAAAGATCACCAGGGCGCCGGGCACCATGGTCAGGGCGCCGGCGGCGGCCAATAGGCCGAGCTCGTAGCCCGAGGTGCTGGCGGTGCGGGTCATGGTGGCCGCGATGGGCTTGGCGGCTACCGAGGTGAGGGTCTTGGCCAGCAACAACTCCACCCAGGAGAACATGAAGGCAAAGAAGGCGGCGACGCCGATCCCCGCGGCGATGGTAGGAAGGAAGATCTTGATGAAGAATCTCCAGAAGGGGTAGCCGTCGATGTATGCCGTCTCATCCAGCTCCTTCGGCACGCCGGACATAAAGCCCTCCAGTATCCAGACCGCCAACGGGATGTTGAACAGGCAATGGGCCAGGGCCACGGCCAGATGGGTGTCGAAAAGGCCGATGGCCGAATAGAGCTGAAAAAAGGGCAGGGCGAAGACGGCGGCCGGTGCCATGCGGTTGGTCAGGAGCCAGAAGAACAGATGCTTGTCGCCCAGGAAGCGATAGCGCGAAAAGGCGTACGCCGCCGGCAGTGCGGCAGTCACCGAGATCACCGTATTGAGGGAGACGTAGATCAGGGAGTTGATATAGCCGCTGTACCAGGTGGGATCGGTGAAGATCTTGCGGTAGTTCTCGAGGGTAAAGTCCCGCGGAAACAGGCTGAAGGTGCCAAGGATCTCGTTGGTGGTCTTGAACGACATGTTCAGGAGCCAGTAGATGGGCAACATCAGGAAGATGATATAGAGGGTCGGCACCAGCCATTTGAGCCCCACGGATCTTGCGGCCGGCATCAGGAGTCCTCCCGGCGCGTCATGAGGGTGTAGAACACCCAGGATAGCATCAGGATGATCAGGAAGTAGATCAGGGACATGGCCGCCGCCGGTCCGAGATCGAACTGGCCCAGGGCGATCTTCACCAGGTCGATCGACAGCAGGGTGGTGGCGTTGCCTGGTCCGCCGCCGGTCAGCACGAATGGCTCGGTGTAGATGTTGAAGCTGTCCATGAAGCGCAGCAGCACGGCAATGGTCAGCACGCGCTTGAGCTTCGGCAGTTGGATATAACGGAACACGGCCCAGGATGAGGCCCCGTCGATACGTGCCGCCTGATAGTAGGCGTCGGGAATGGCGCTGAGCCCGGCGTAGGCCAATAGCACAACTAGCGAGGTCCAGTGCCAGACGTCCATGGCGATCAACGTGAACCAGGCCGCCAGGGGTTGCCGGGTGAAGTTGTAGTCGATCCCCAGGGTGTTGAGGGTCCTGCCCAACAGGCCGATGTCGGGTAGGGCGAAGATGTTCCACATGGCGCCGACGACGTTCCAGGGGATCAACAGCGGCATGGCCATCAGCACCAGGCAGACCGAGACCCACAAGCCCCGGCGCGGCATGGCGAGCGCGATGGCCACGCCCAGCGGCACCTGGATGGCGAGGATGATGCCCGTGAACATCAACTGCCGTTGCAAGGCGTCGTGAAAGCGCTCGGAATGCAGGATCTCCTCGAACCATTTCACCCCTTCGAAGAAGAACAGATTGTCCCCGAAGGTCTCCTGGGTCGAGTAGTTCACAACCGTCATCAGCGGAATCACGGCGTTGAAGGCCACCAGCAGCACCACCGGCAGGACCAGGAACCAGGCCTTCTGGTTTTGTACCTTTCCGCTCATCACAGGATCCAGCCGTCGGCATAGACCTGGGTGTGCCGCGGATCGAAGCGCAGATACGTGCGGCCCTCGGGAACCGGCTGGCCCTCCGGCACCAGGACGCGGATCTTGTACCCCACCAGGGCCGTTTCGACGATTCGGTAACGTCCGGTGTCGCTCACGCGGCGCACCTCCACCGGCAACCCGTGGGCGGCGAAGTGGATGAACTCGGGACGCACCCCCAGCTGGATGACCGCGCTCGCGCTCGGTGCGGCGAGCTCGCGGTTCAGCTGCACCCGATGGCCGGCCACCAGGGGCCTGCCATGGTCGAGATGGCACGGCAGGAAGTTCATACCCGGGGAGCCGATGAAATGGCCCACGAAGGTGTGGCGGGGCCGCTCGAACAGCTCTACCGGCGTGCCCTCTTGAACGACGAGACCCTCGTGCATGACCACCACCCGGTCAGCGAAGGTCAAGGCCTCGGCCTGGTCGTGGGTGACGTAGATCATGGTGGTTCCGGTGCGGTGATGCAGCTCCTTGAGCTTGGAGCGCAGACGCCACTTGAGGTGGGGATCGATGACGGTCAGCGGCTCGTCGAACATGATCACGTTCACGTCGCTGCGCACCAGGCCGCGACCCAGGGAGATCTTCTGCTTGCCGTCGGCCGTCAGGCCCGAGGCCTTGTTCGGCAGCATCTCGGTGAGATCCGTCATGTCGGCGATGGCCGCGACGCGCCGCTTGACCTCCGCCTCGGGCAGGCCCCGGTTGCGCAGTGGAAAAGCCAGGTTGTCGTAGACCGTCATGGTGTCGTAGACCACTGGGAACTGAAACACCTGGGCGATGTTGCGCTCCTCCGGGGGCCGGCCCGTGACGTCCTCGCCGTTGAAGAAGACCCCCCCTTCGCTCGGTTGGAGCAGACCCGAGATGATGTTCAGCAGGGTGGTCTTGCCACACCCCGACGGCCCCAGCAGGGCGTAGGCGCCCCCATCCTCCCAGGTCAGGTCGATCCGCTGCAGCGCGTAATCGGCGTCCTGCGACCGTTCGTGCCTGTAGCTGTGGCGCAAGGACTTGAGCTCGATCCGCGCCATGGTGGTCCGCGTCAGCCCTCGTGCGCCGGCGCCATCACCAAGGCGCCCTCGATGGTGAAGAGCATCGCGTGTTCGGTCGCGATCCGGAATCGCGCCGTTTCGCCGACCTGATAGGTATGGATGCCATGGACCAGGGCGACCCAGCTTCGGCCCTGGGTGCTGAAGTGGATTAGGCTCTCGGAGCCGCTGATCTCGGCGACCTGAATCCGGCCTTCCAGCACCGCTCCAGAGATATGGTCCTGGACGGGGTGTACGTGATGGGCACGCACGCCGAGCCTGTATTGGCCATCGCCGATCCCGGCCATCGGCCCTTGCACCTCCCAACCGCCGCCATCCTCGAGGACGAAGCGCGGGCCAACCTTGGAGATGGGTACCGTGTTGATGGGCGGGTCGGAGAACACCTGGGCGGTGATCAGGTCCGCGGGACGGCGGTAAAGGTCACCGGTGGGGCCGAACTGGGTCACGCGACCCTCGTGCAGGGCGGCGGTGTGGCCGCCCAGCAGCAGGGCCTCGGACGGCTCGGTGGTGGCATAGACCAGGACGGGGTCCCGACCCTCGAATAGGCGCGGCAGCTCCTCGCGCAGCTCCTCGCGCAGCTTGTAGTCGAGGTTAGCCAGGGGTTCGTCCAGCAGCACCAGGTCCGAGTCCTTCGCCAGGGCGCGCGCGATGGCGCACCGTTGCTGCTGGCCGCCGCTGAGCTCCACCGGTCTGCGGCGGAGGAACGGGGTCAGACGCAGCAGCTCGGCGACTGAGTCGAC
>JBGSUY010000514.1:0-2475 GCA_041753195.1 Chromatiaceae bacterium | reverse complement strand
CCGGCGCGAGGAGATCACCAGGCTCTCGATCCCAGCGGGCGGTGAGAGTTGACGACGCCAGGCGGCCAGGAACTGCTCATTGCGCACCTCCCGCTGCTCCGACGGCACGAGCTGCACCAGGATCGAGGCGAGCTGATCCCCCTGGGCACCGGCGCCGACATCCACCGCCACCGTGGAGCCCAGCCGGGCCACCGCCGACTCCACCAGCCTACCCCCCAGCTCCCGCTCCGCCTTGACCAGCCCCTGCTCCAGCTCCCGGAGGAAGGACTCGGTCCGCTCCCGGGGGGTCCCCGCCACGAACGTGGCGTTGGCGAAGACGATCTGGCTCTCGGGGGTCGGGAAGAAGACGAAGGCGATGCGCCCGCCGGCCAGGAGACCCACCGCGAGCAGCATCAGGGCCGCGACCAGGCTGACGGTCACCCCGCGGCGCCGGATGGCGGCCACCACCAAGGGCCGGTAGACACGCTCGCGAAACCGATTGAACCCACTGTCGACCCGACGCCGCCAGCGGGGGGTGACCTGCTGCACATGGTGGCTGAAGGCGGAGCGCAGATGGGCAGGCATGATCAGGAAGACCTCCATCAGGGAGGCGATCAGCACCATCACCGCCACGAAGGGGATGTCACCCAGGATGTTGCCCATGGTCCCGCCCACCAGCATCAGGGGCAGGAACGCCGCCACGGTGGTGAGCGCCGAGGCCACCACGGGCCAGAACATCCGTCGCGCCCCGGCGATCGCCGCCTCCGCCGGGGGCATCCCCATGCGGAAACGGGACTCCGCGTACTCGCCGATCACGATGGCGTCGTCATCGATGATGCCCAGGGTGAGCAGCAGCCCGAACAGGCTAATCATGTTGATGCTGCCGCCGAAGCCCCAGAGGAGCGTCAGGGCGGCCAGATAGGCGACTGGGATGCCCATGGCCACCCACAGGGCCACCCGTCCGGGGAGGAAGACGAAGAGCAGGATCAGCACCAGCACAAATCCCTGGAGCCCGTTGTGGACCAGCAGGTCGATGCGGTCCCGGATGAGCTGCCATTGCTCGTCGAAGATGCTGATCTGCACCGAGGGCGGCAGGGTCGGCGCCGTGTCAGCGAACCACTGGTCGAAGATCCGGGCGGCCCGCAGGGAGTGCCCGGTCTCCGCCCGTTGGACCAAGAGCTCCACCGTGACCGCCCCGTGGGAACGCACCCGGTCAGTCTCGACCTCGGTCAGGGTAAGGGCCCCCGGGCGTGCCTCCCGCACGATGGTCGCCACGTCCCCGAGGCGCACCAGGCCGCGCTCGTCGCTCACGATGGCCAGGTCCTCGAACTGGACCGGCTCGAGCCGCTGCTCCAGGCCGCGGATCTCCCGCGCCCCGTCGGCCTCCCCGGCGACCCCGGAGGGGAGATCCTGGGCGAGGCGACCCACCTGTTGCCCAATGCCGTCCAGGGAAAGGCCCAGGGTCTCCAGGACCCGTCCCGGCACCTCGATGGCGATGCGCTCCTGGGGCATCCCGGCGATATCCACCCGGTCGATGCCGCGGGCCAGGAGCTCCCGCTCGAACTGGCGCACCCAGGGGCGCAGGTCCGCAAGGCTGGGACCCGACACCAGCAGGCGCGCCACCGTCTCGTAGCGGGACACCCGGCTGATCTGGGGCGTCTCCGCGTCCTTGGGGAGGTTGCGGAACTCGTCCACCCGCTGGCGCACCTGGTCGAGGGCCAGCAGGGGGTCGGTCCCCTCCTTAAGCTCCAGGGACAGGGCGGCGATCCCCTGGCTCGCGGTGGCGGTCATCTTCTTGAGCCCATCCACCGTCTTCAGGCGCTCCTCGAAGGGGATGAGGATGCCGTTTTCCACGTCCTCGGCGGAGGCGCCGCTCCACACCACCCGCACCGAGATCACGTCCAGGGCGAAGGTGGGGAAGAACTGAATGTTCATCCGGGTGAGCGCCACGGCACCCGAGACGAACACCAGGATCATCAGCAGGTTGGCGAGCAGCTTGTGGCGCGCGAAGACGGCGATCAGACCGCGCTTCATCGCGTCGACCTCGGGCTGGCCCCCTGGGCCACCGCCGGATTGGGCGAAGCCACCTCCTCGACCTTGAGTCCGTCCACCGCGTTCGGCAGGTGGGTGACCATCACCCGGGCGCCCGGGCCGAGCCCAGGGGCGCGCACCAGCAACGCGCTCTGGCCGCCCTCCGTCAGCTCGCCGACCCGCTGGATGGGGATGGCACGTAGACGCCCCTCCTGGAGCGCGAAGATGCGCTCCCCGCCACTCAGGGCGGCAAAGGGCAGGATGATGGTGTCGGCCGCCGGGGGGCGCTCCAGCACCAGATCGATGAAGGCACCCAGTGGGACCTCCGCCTGGGGCTCCAGACGCAATAAGGCATCCACCCCGCGAGCATCTGCCTCGCCGGAGATCCGCTCCAGCAGGGCGGCGAAGGTGCGTCCCGCGTGGTGGGCGCGGGCACCCAGGCGCTCACCCCGCTCCAGGGCGGCG
>JBGSUY010000513.1:0-4977 GCA_041753195.1 Chromatiaceae bacterium | reverse complement strand
CTGGCTGCGCGCCAGCTGGGGACGCCAGGCGCCGGCGTCCTCCAGCCCAAAGGCAACCAGCAGATCCGCCAGGGCGCGCCCGCGATTGGACTCCTCGGCCCGCAGCTCGGCGGTTTCCCGACTCGCCAGCAGCGCGTCGATCCATCGGGCGAGAGACGCGAGGTCCCGCGACTGGGCCGCGGCCTGGAGGCGCAACATGAGGGGCAGATCGACCCAGGCCAAGGGTCCCTGGAGCAGGTCGGACAGCCAGGCCTCCAGGTCCCCCCGGTTGCGGATCCAACCGGAGTCAACCCCCCACTCGATCCCCTGGGAGTAGGTGAAGCCGCCCACCGGCAGGGAGGGACTCACCAGCTGCAGCAGGCGCAGCAGGGGTGCGGCGCCTTCAGTGGTCATGGTCGCGGGCACCGGCGTGCTGGTGTCCTTGTGGTGAGCCCCCGTAGGCGCCAGGTTCGGGTTCGAAGGGCGCGGACGTGATGCGGACAGAGAGCCCCAGTCCACGCACCAGGTCGTCGAGCACGTGGTCGTGAAGATAGGAGAGGCGCTCCGGCTCGATCTGCAAGGCGACGTGTCGATTACCCAGGTGGTAGCAGGCCCGGGCGAGCAGCAGGGTATCCGCCGACTCCACACGGGAGAGGGTCTCCGATGCCGCCCGCACCCCCACCCGCAGCCCCTCCTCCGACTCCAGGCCGTCCCCGTCCCGCAGGGTGGTGCCACGCGGCAACAGGATCCCCGCGGTCCTTCCATCGTCCAGCTGAACCCGCAGGCGGCTGCGGGTGCGTTGCTCCCAGGTCAGGGAGACCCTGGACTCCACATCGAAGGGCACTGCTGTCTTGCGAACCAGTCGGATCAAACCGGCACTCTCCGGCTAACGACCAGGGCGCCCACGCCACCCCGGAGAATGTAAGGCGCGGTCGCCATGATCGTTTCCCTCACCCCAGCCCTCTCCCAGGGAGATAAGGGAGAAAAGGAGCGCGCGGGGCGCGACTTCCCCGGTAAGCCCACAGGCCGACGGGCCCCAATCCGGAGCTAGAAGAGCGGACTCACTCTTCATTCCAGCACCACGGAACCGCTGGCGCTCTCCAGGTCCAGCTCCGGGACACTCGGTCCCATGGGGTGCACCAAGATGTCGCCAACTCCGACCCGGGCCTCGATCCGCTCCCATTGGCTCGCTGCCACCCCCACGACCAGTTGGGTGTCGCGCGCGGTGAAGACGCCGCGGTGGGCGAGCCGTAGGGTCAAGACCCCATCCCGCGCCTCAAGATCCTGGTCCACTTGGGCCATCGGCAGACCGAACCCCCGGGCGCGGAGGCGAATGAGTCCCAGATCGGGACCCTCCGTCCGATAGAGGATCAGATTGACATGGTCCGCTTCGATACGCAGCACACGTGGATCTGGTTGAAACTCCCCTCGGCGAACCAGCTCCCGAGCAGTGTCGCTGACCGGGGTCGCAAGCAGAACACCGGAAAGCATCACCAAGGCGAGCACCCCATAGCCCAAGATCACGAGGCGGGACTGCCTGGGCGGGACAGGAGGAGCAGGGGGCCGTGCGGCCCGGGCCGACTCCCGCTGAGGAATGCGCAACACCCCGACGTAGAGGGTCAACGCCACCCCGTAGGCGATGATGCCGGACCAGATGACATCGGATAGGAAGTGATCCCCTGCCGCCATGCGTCCCAGGCCGAGCAGGGTGCCCAAGGCGAGGGCCCCGACCAGGGCCGCCCAGGCGAGCCACGGGCGGCGACGCCGCCAGATGAGGAAGAAGACGCCCAGCATATAGCCCACGGAGCTGTGGCCACAGGGGAATGACTTGCCCTGACCCGTCTCTCCCGGCATCAACGGGGGCAGAAAGGCTTGTGTACCCCCCAGCGCCTCCACCTGATGGGGACGCGGGCGACCCCAGTGCTCCTTGAATATGACGTTGACCAGCAGACCGGGACCGACCATGACAGTGGCGAGCACCAGGACGGCATAGAGCCGCAAAGTACCTAGCCGGGTCCAGAGCCCCCCCCCCACCAACACCAGCAGACCGGCCAGCATCACCACCCCAGTCAGGAGCGGAGAGGCCGCGTAGAGGAAGGACCAGAGGGGCCGCTGCCCCTCGAGCCAAGGGTTGTCCATTTCCGGATGGTAGAAGTGGGACGCGACCTGGATATCCAGATCGGTGAACCAGAACGGCAGGGTGCCAAGGAGCGCGATGACCCCAAGCACGAGCACCTGGCTCTGCCAATCAGGGCGGACCGAGGGCCTGCCCAAAACGCCCGTATGGCTACTCCACGCCATCGGCCTAAAACAAGAAGTAGCGCTGGGCCATGGGCAGCACCGCGGCCGGCTCGCAGGTCAGGAGCTGACCGTCCGCCCGCACCTGGTAGGTCTGGGGATCCACCTCGATCCGGGGCTGCCAGTCGTTGTGGATCATGTCGGACTTGCGCACCGTCCGGGCGTCCCGCACCGTGCCGATCAGGCGATTGAGCCCCAGCTTCTGGGGGACCCCGGCCTCCAGGGCCCAGCGGGAGAGGAAGGTCATTGAGGTGGCCCCGATGGCCCGCCCGAAGGCCCCGAACATGGGTCTGTAGTGGACCGGCTGGGGGGTCGGGATGGAGGCGTTGGGATCCCCCATGGGGGCGGCGGCGATCAGGCCGCCCTTCAAGATCAGGCTCGGCTTGGTCCCGAAGAAGGCCGGGCGCCACAGCACCAGGTCCGCGAGCTTTCCCAGCTCCACCGAGCCCACCTCGTGGGCGATGCCGTGGGCGATGGCCGGGTTGATGGTGTACTTGGCCACGTAGCGCTTGGCCCGGGCGTTGTCGTGCTCGCCCGTGTCGCCGGGGAGCGAGCCCCGCTGGACCTTCATCTTGTGGGCGGTCTGCCAGGTGCGGGTGATGACCTCACCGACCCGACCCATGGCCTGGCTGTCGGAGGAGATCATGGAGAAGGCCCCGAGGTCGTGGAGTATGTCCTCGGCGGCGATGGTCTCCCGGCGGATCCGGGACTCGGCGAAGGCCACGTCCTCCGGGATCGAGGGGGACAGATGATGGCAGACCATCAACATATCCAGGTGCTCGTCCACCGTGTTGACCGTGTAGGGCCGGGTCGGATTGGTGGAGGAAGGCAGCACGTTGGGCAACCCGCAGGCCTTGATGATGTCCGGTGCGTGACCGCCCCCCGCCCCCTCCGTGTGGTAGGTGTGGATGGTGCGGTCCTTGAAGGCGGCGAGGGTGTCCTCCACGAAGCCCGACTCGTTCAGGGTGTCGGTGTGGATGGCCACCTGGATATCGTAGCGCTCCGCCACGTCCAGGCAACAGTCGATGGCCGCCGGGGTGGTACCCCAGTCCTCGTGGAGCTTGAGCCCCATGGCCCCGCAGCGCACCTGCTCCTCCAGGGGCAGGGGCAGGCTGCCGTTGCCCTTGCCCAGGAACCCCAGGTTGACCGGCAGACCCTCCGCGGCCTGAAGCATGCGCTGGATGTTCCAGGGCCCCGGGGTGCAAGTGGTGGCGTTGGTACCGGTGGCCGGTCCAGTCCCGCCGCCCAGCATGGTGGTGATACCGGACATCAGGGCCTCCTCCACCTGCTGCGGGCAGATGAAGTGGATGTGGGCGTCGATCCCGCCGGCGGTGAGGATCTGGCCCTCCCCGGCGATCGCCTCGGTGCCGGGGCCTATCAGGATATCCACCCCCGCCTGGGTGTCCGGATTGCCCGCCTTGCCGATGCCGGAGATGCGCCCGTCCTTGATGCCGACATCCGCCTTGACGATGCCCCAATGGTCCAGGATCAGGGCGTTGGTGATGACCAGGTCCGCCACCTCGGCGGCCTGGCGCTGGCACTGGCCCATGCCGTCGCGGATCACCTTGCCGCCGCCGAAGGTCACCTCGTCCCCGTAGACGGTGCGGTCGGCCTCCACCTGGATGATCAGCTCCGAGTCACCGAGGCGTACCCGGTCGCCGACCGTGGGACCGTACAGCGAGGCGTAGGCGGCGCGGTCGATGCGGCTCATGGCTGATCTCCCTGGGGTTCTGGGCTGGCATCTTGGGTGACAGGGGGGTCCAGGGGCCCCATGACCCGGGAGTTGAATCCATAGACGCAACGGGCGCCGGCATAGGGGACCAGGGTGACGGTGCGGGTCTGGCCCGGCTCGAAGCGCACCGCGGTCCCCGCCGGGATGTCCAGGCGCCAGCCCCGAGCCGACTCCCGATCGAAGGACAGGGACCCATTGGTCTCGTAGAAGTGGTAGTGGGACCCCACCTGGATGGGCCGGTCGCCGGTGTTGGCGACCGTCAGGGTCTGGGTTGGGCGACCCGCGTTGAGCTCGATCTCGCCTGGGGCCGTGAGGATGTCACCTGGGATCATGGGGTCTACCTCCTGGGCTTGGGCTCAAACGATGGGGTCATGGACGGTGACCAGCTTGGTGCCGTCGGGGAAGGTGGCCTCCACCTGCACCTCGTGGATCATCTCCGGGATGCCATCCATGACATCGGCCCGGGTTAGCAAGGTGCGGCCATGATCCATGAGCTCGGCCACCGAGCGGCCGTCACGGGCACCCTCCAGGATGGCGCAGCTAATGTAGGCCACGGCCTCTGGATAATTGAGCTTGAGCCCCCGGTCCTTGCGGCGCTCGGCCAGCAGCCCGGCGGTGAAGAGCAGAAGCTTGTCTTTCTCTCTGGGGGTCAGGTCCATGGCGGGCTCCTTACTGGAGAGAACGGGTCCGGAAAGGGCGGTTCGGGTCAGGCCTCAGGTCGCCCAGATGCGCGGCGGGCAGGCGGGGCGGCCCAGCAGCCGGGGCCTCAGTATGCCCCAAAGGGCGCGAAAGTGCCGATGCACCGGCTCAGTGCCCCGGGCGAGCACGCGCACGACCAGCAGATCGCCCAGGAGGGTTGCACCCCAAATCAGGGCCGATTCGAGCTGCGCGTCGGCCTGGGAGCGCACCGCCTCCAGGTCTGCCTGCAGCGCCGGGCAGGCCACCAGGGTCCCGGTGACGGGAGATCG
>JBGSUY010000512.1:0-4363 GCA_041753195.1 Chromatiaceae bacterium | reverse complement strand
GTCCGGCTGGAACCCGGCGGGCGCGGCACCCACCGCCAGGATGCGCCCCTCGGCCAGGTGCAGGTCCGCCTCCTCATCGGTGCCGCTCGCGGGGTCAATGAGCCGGCCGTTGCGGATGCTGAGCTTGGGCGTCCTAGCCATCCAGAGCTCCCCCCTCGACCTGGGTCGTCTGGGCTCGCCGATTCTGGGAGCCGAGACACAGGGCAATGACCGCCATGCGGATGGCGATGCCGTTGCTCACCTGCTCCAGGATCACGGAGCGGGGTCCGTCCGCCACTGCCGAGTCCATCTCAACACCCCGGTTGATAGGTCCGGGGTGCATCACAATGGCGTCTGGCTTGGCGGTGGAGAGCCGTTCCTCGGTGAGGCCGAAGAGCTGGTAGTACTCGTGCTCGCTGGGGAGCAGGGCCCCGGTCATGCGCTCGCGCTGCAGGCGCAGCATGATGACGACGTCGGCGTCGCGCACCCCCTCGCGCAGGTCGTGGTAAACCCGCACCCCGAGGGACTCCGCCTGGGCGGGGATCAGGGTGCGGGGGCCGATGATCCGGATCTCCCCTGCTCCCAGGATCCTCAGGGCCGCGATCTCGGAGCGCGCCACCCGGGAGTGGAGCACGTCGCCCACGATGGCCACGCACAGGTTGCCGAAGGCCCCCTTGTGGCGGCGGATGGTGAACATGTCCAGCATCCCCTGGGTGGGGTGGGCGTGACGCCCGTCCCCGGCGTTGATGACGCTCACATGGGGCGCGGCATGGGCGGCGATGAAGTGGGCCGCGCCGCTGGCGCCATGGCGCACCACGAACATGTCCACGTGCATGGCCTCGAGGTTGCGCAGGGTGTCCAGCAGGGTCTCACCCTTGGTGGTGGCGGAGGTGGCGATGTTGAGATTGAGCACGTCCGCTGACAGGCGCTTGGCGGCCAGCTCGAAGGTGGTACGGGTGCGGGTGCTGGTCTCGAAGAACAGATTGGCCACTACCTTGCCCCGGCACAGGGGGACCTTCTTCACCGCCTGCTGGGCCACCACCAGGAAACCCTCCGCCTGGTCCAGGATCTCGGTCAGGAGGGGGCGGCTCGAGCCCTCGATGGTGAGGAAGTGTTTGAGGTGGCCCTGCCCGTCGAGCTGGGGGTCTGGGCCTTTCATGGTTCGGACCTGCCCGAGGCCTCGGGATCCGGCCGCACGGGGCCGGGCGGGACCCGACCGCGGACCAGGATCAGGGGATCGGGACCGGCGAGCTTGATCTGTTCGCCCGGGTCGAGGCGCGCGTGCAGCCCTACCACCTGGGGCTCGATCGGAAGCTGGCGCCCGTCCCGTTCCGCCAGGGTGGCCAGGATCACCGACTTGGGCCGCCCGTAGTCGAACAGGACGTTGAGGGCGGCGCGGATGGTGCGCCCGGTCTGGAGGACGTCGTCCACCAGGACGAGGTGGCGGCCGTCCACCGCGGCGGGCAGGTGCGACGGGCGCACCTGAGGGTGCATCCCGATGCGGGTGAAGTCGTCCCGGTAGAAGGAGATGTCCAGGGTACCCAAGGGTTCGCCGAGCCCGAGCAGGCCATGCAGGCGCTCCGCGACCCAGACCCCGCCGGTATGGATGCCCACCATCAGGGGTGCGGCGATACGCCGGTCCGCGAGCAAGACCCGCAACGCCTCCGCCATGGCCCGGATGGCGTCGTCGACCGCGGGCGCATCCCGCCAGGGTCGGGTCTTAGGGGGCCGGTCGTCAGGCATCGGGGGGGTGCTCACTGAGCCAGGTCTCCAGGATCAGGGCCGCGGCCACGGCGTCCTCCAGACGATGATCGACGGGTTTGGGGCCGGGGCGGGATCTGAGCAGACTGCGTGCCTCCACCGAGGTCAGGCGCTCGTCTATCAGGTGCACGGGGAGCCCGAAGCGGCCCCGGATCTGGCGGGCGAAACGCTGGACCTGATCGGCCCAATCCGCTGGCGTGTCGTCCAGCTTGAGCGGCAGCCCCAGGACCACGGCGCTCGGACGCCACTCCCGAACGATAGCCTCGATACCGGCCCAATCCGGTTTATCGCCCCGGCACCTCAGGGTCTTGAGCGGCCTGGCCGAGCGCGTGACGGTCTGGCCCACGGCCACGCCGATCTTGCGCGGTCCGAAGTCGAAGCCGAGCAGGGTCGACATCCGTATGATTGGGGATCCGCGACTCAGGCGTGTCCCGCCTCGCCGCTCAACAGGTTCAGATCCACCCCGAGCAGCCGGGCGGCCGCCAGCCAGCGGGCCTCCGCCTCGAGGCGAAAGATGATGTCGTCGTCCGCCGGCCCGCTCAGCCAGGCGTTGGCGCTCATCTCCTGCTCCAGTTGACCGCCGCCCCAGCCCGCGTAGCCCAGGGCGATCAGGCTACGCTCCGGTCCCTGACCGCCGGCGATGGCCTCGAGCACGTCCCGGGAGGTGGTGACGCTGATTTGCGGCGTGATGTCCAGGGTGGAGTCGAAACGCGGGCCCGCGCTGTGGAGTACGAACCCCCGGTCGGTCTGGACCGGACCCCCCTGGTAAACGGGGGTGTCGCGCACCCAGTCCAGGCGGGTGTGGATCTCGAGCTGGGAGAGCAGCTCCCCCAGGGTCACGTCGGTGGGGCGGTTGATCACGATCCCCATCGCCCCCTGATCCGTGTGCTCGCACACATAGGTAACCGTGCGCGCGAAATTGGGGTCCTGAAGACCCGGCATCGCGATCAGAAAATGGTTGGTGAGGGAGGAGGAGAAGCCCATGGGGCTAGTATCCCGATCGCCGGATGGGGTGGCAAGCCTGAGAGTGGCGAGTTGCGAGGGGCGAGGCGGACCGGTCGGGGTCGGGGCGTCCCCGCTTACGTCCGCCCGGGTCACTGCTCCCAGCCGAGCTTGCCGCCGCGCTGGAACTGCCAGGTGCGGACGATATCCAGCACATCGGTCTCGGCGGCGATCTCGGGTGGGAAGGGGGCGTAGGGGGCGGCGAGGTTGACGATAGCGACCGCCGCCTGATCCAGCAGGTCGTGGCCGGAGGAGCGCACCACCCGGATGGCCTCGACGCTGCCGTCCTTGCGCACCGCCACGTGCAGGATCAGGTTGCCGTGGAGGTGCTGCTTCTTGGCCGCCTGGGGATAATTGAGATTACCGATGCGCTCCACCTTGCGCGCCCAGGCGCCGAGATAGCTCGCGTAGCGGAACTCCCGGGTGCTGGCGCTCACCGACTTGCGCCGCTGCCGGCTGGCGTAGGCGGAGGTACGTGCCTCCAGGCTCGCGGTGAGTCGGGCAATCTCTAGGTCCCGACTGCCGAGGATCTGAGCCGCGTCCACCGCCGGCGCGGGGCGGGTTTCCAGCGGCAGAGCGGGGGTGGGCTCCGCCGCCAACACCTCGGGCTCGGGGATTGGCTCCGGCGTGGGAGTGTGCTCCAGCGCGTCCGCCTGCTCCGGCTCCGGCTCCGGCTTCGGCTCCGGGGCTGGTTGGACCTCTGCGATCGCCTCTTCTACACGTTGAGTCGGCGGCTCGGGTGGCGCCGCGACCTCCTCCAGCCCGACTGGCTCCCCGAGCTGGAACGGTTCTGTCAGGTCCTCGGGCGGCGCCTCGGGCGCGTCGGTCACGGTGATGGCGCCGTCTCCCTGGTTGGACTCGCCGAACCGAGAGCGCTGGGATAGGGCCGCGTCCGCGTCTGGAGCGTCGGTGGCGATGCCCTGGTCCCTGAGGATCAGGACCTCCAGTGCCTCGTCGGGTGCCGGAGTGGGCCCGGGCTTGGGCATCTCGAAGGACACCGTCAGGACCAGGAACAGGTGCAGCAGCGCGGCGCCCAACAGGGCCAGCGCCAGGTTGAGGGTCGGGGTCTCTGACCCCGGGGGCATCAAGGCGCGGGGTAGGGCCGAGCCGGTCTCGGGCGGGGCCAATCTCAGCGCCCCCCCTGCGATCCGCTGGAGACGCCCGGGCCCAGACCTGAACCGGCATCCGAGCCGGCACCCGAGCCGACATCCGTACCGGCATCGGGGCTGCTGAGGGGCGGGCTGATCCGAACCTCTGCACTGGGGTCCATCAACTCGAGGCGCGCCTCCATCTCCGGGCTCATGTGGAGGGTTCCCTTGCTGTCTACCAGGAGGACGTAGCGGATCCCCATCGCTTGGGCGACCGCATGCCAGTGCTCGGGGCCTGCGACGAAGAGGGCCGTGGCGGCGGCATCGGCGGCGGTGGCGTCCCCATGGGCGACAGTCACCGCCAGGGTGTCTTGGGCCGGCCAGCCGGTGCGCGGGTCGAGGATGTGGTGGTAGGTGGTCCCCCCGTAGACGAAGTTGCGGTCGTAGGCGGCCGCGTTGGTGACGCTCTCATCACCCTGCGTCTTGAGGATGGCGAGCACCCCCGAGCCGCTGGGGCGGCGGATCGCCACCCG
>JBGSUY010000511.1:0-2855 GCA_041753195.1 Chromatiaceae bacterium | reverse complement strand
CTGGCCAACGAGGGCGACGCCGTCGCCGGGGCCTCACTGGACGCCCTGTCCCCCACCCGCCTACAGGAGGTCGCCGAGAGCACGGCGGTCTTTGCACGGGTGGCACCTGAGCACAAGCTGCGACTGGTCAAGGCGCTGCAGGCCCAGGGGCAGGTCGCGGCCATGACCGGCGACGGCGTCAACGACGCCCCCGCCCTCAAGCAGGCGGACATCGGGGTGGCCATGGGCATCACCGGCACCTCCGTCTCCAAGGAGGCGGCCGACGTGGTACTCACCGACGACAACTTCGCCACCATCGTCGCCGCCGTGGAGGAGGGGCGGCGGGTCTACGACAACCTGATCAAGAGCCTGGCCTTCGTGCTGCCCACCAATCTCGGCCTGGCCCTGATCCTGATCTACGCGGTGCTCTTTTTCCCTTTCGACCCCCAGAGCCGCCTGCTCCTCCTGCCCATCGAGCCGACCCAGATCCTCTGGATCAACCTGGTGGCCGCGGTGGCCCTGGCCCTGCCCCTGGCCTTCGAGGCCAAGGAGGCGGACCTGATGCGGCGACCGCCCCGGGACCCGAGGGCGCCGCTCCTCTCGCGCTTCGTCCTGTGGCGCACCGTCGCCGCTGCCCTGATGATGACGGCGGGTGCGGTGCTGGTCTTCTTGTGGAAGTTCGGCCCTCACTTGGAGCAGGGCGCGGCGGACCCGCGGGGGCTCGCAGAGGCCCAGACCCTGGCGGTGACGACCGTCATCATGTTCCAGGTCTTCTACCTGCAGAACAGCCGCTCCCTGCGGGACTCGGTGTGGCAGATCGGGTTGCTCAGTAACCCGACCGTCTATCTCGGCGTGGCGACCGTCCTCCTGGCTCAGGCCGCCTTCATCTATCTGCCCCCATTGCAGGCCGTGTTCGGGAGCGTGCCGCTGGGTTGGACGGACCTCGCCGTTGCAGCCCTGGTGGGATTCCTGATCGTCCCGTTGGTGGCCCTCGAGAAATGGCTGGTTAGACGCGTCGGGTGGCACCCGTTGCAGTCGGGGTGAGTGGAACCCGATACCAACCGAACATCGGAATCAAAAAGAATGGGCCCGCCGCTCTCTCCGGTTGACCGGGGTGTATTGGTCGTAGGGGCGCCGCCCAGGCGCGATTCGCCCCGGGAACCCGCGACACTCGGCTAGGCCCCATCGCGGCGAGCGCGCCGCTGCTACTCGATCCCGACGCATGTATGGGCGCTTGATCGAAGTAGAATCGCGCACGCCACGGGCTCCAGGTCAAACCTCCCAGCCCTGCCGATCCACCAACCGGGAGACCGAACCCATGACCGACGCGACCCAACGCGAGCACGAGCGGATCAAGACCGTCGCCCGGCTGCTGCACCAGGGCTGCCGGCCCCTCAAGGTCCTGAGCGCCCTGGCCTGGCCCCCCGAGGTCAAGGCCGTCTTCCTGGAGGGCGGCGGGCGCGAGCTGCCCAAGGTCAGCTATGCCCCCTTCGATCCCACGCCGACCATCGAGGCGGTGCGGGAGGCGCGGCGCCTCATCGTACCCATCACCACCATCGATCTCTGGCTTGATTCGCAGGCCCAGGCCATCGAGCTCGCGGCGCGGATGCTCGCGGCGGTCGGCACCCCCGGCTTCTTCGAGCACGGGCGCCAGATCTACGGGGAGCCCACCGCCCCGCTGCGTTATCTGCCGGTCACACCGCTACAGCTTGCACGCACGGTCCAGGAGACCATCGCCCAGCTCGCCCAGATCCATTTCGACCTAGCCCCACCCGCCTATCACTCCGCCGCCGAGGTCGCCGAGCGGCTCAGGGTCGCGGTCATTGAGCACTTTGGCGATCAGGCCCCGAGCGTGGATCTGGTGGACCAGCTCTCGGCCAATGCCCTGGCCACCTCCAAGGCGATCCGGGTACGCCGCGAGGCCCGATTCACCGATCGGGACTACGTCCAGTTGCTGCATCATGAGGCCCACATCCATGTGGCCACCTCGATCAACGGCAAGGCCCAGACGGACCTGCCGATCCTGGCCGACGGCCATCCGGGCACCACGCGCACCCAGGAGGGACTCGCGGTCTTCGCGGAGCTGATCAGCGGATCCATCGAGCTCGACCGCCTGCGCCGGCTCGCTGACCGGGTCATCACCATCCAGATGGCCATCGATGGGGCCGACTTCCTGGACGTCTACCGCTATTACCTGGAGCAGACCGGCCAGCCCGATCAGTCCTTCGAGAGCGCGCGCCGGGTCTTCCGTGGCGGGCCCATCACGGGAGGCGCCCCCTTCACCAAGGACGTGGTCTATCTGACCGGCCTGCTCTCGGTGAACTACTTCATCCGGGCCTGCTTCGCCGCCGGGCGGGCCGATGCGATACAGCTCCTGTTCTGCGGCAAGCTCGATCTGTTCGCCATCCCGGCACTCTGCGAGCTCTATGCGATGGGACTGTGCCGCCCGCCACGCTTCCTGCCGCCCTGGATCAGCGACCCGCGCTACCTGCTCGCGACCCTGACCTTCAGCGGGTTCGCCAATCGCCAGGACCTGGACCCCCTGGTGCAGGTCGCGACCAAGCTCCTCGACAGCGCACCGGTAGTTCGGATGCCCACGCCAGGCTCTGATTGACCCCAACGATCTAGGCATGCCCCCTTTCCCGCCGCAACAGGTCGACGTGATCGCGGCCCGATGCGGGAGGGCGTAGAATGCCGGCCGCCCTGTCCTTCTGGGAGCCCCACCAAAATGCCAATCCGAACCTCCGCCGATCACCACCGTGCTCTGTGGCGGCGGCGACTGGCCCTCGCGTCTTCGTTTGCCCTGCTCGCCCTCACCGGCTGCGGCGACAAGCCCCAGGAGGGCACCGCGGTCGCCGCCCCGCCGCCCTCGGTGG
>JBGSUY010000510.1:0-2478 GCA_041753195.1 Chromatiaceae bacterium | reverse complement strand
ATGGCGCCGGCGACCAGCCCCGCGATTCCGGCGACCAGCACGTCGCTCGCGCTCGCGTGGGCAGCCGCGACACCGAGCACCAGGCTCGCGGTGGAGACGATGCCGTCGTTGGCACCCAACACGGCGGCGCGAAGCCAGCCGAGGCTTCCCGTGCGGTGTCGTTCACTGTGGTGGTGCGTCAGCATTCACTGGCCCTCCCGGTTACCGAAAATCCGCGCCATATGCGCTCAAAATTTCCCTCTCCCTACGGGCAGGGGAAAGGTCGCGATGAGGGTGGCGACCAGCCACCAACACCCGCCCCTTCACTCCCTCCCCCGGGCAGGGGGAGGGCCGGGGTGGGGGTCGAAACTCGGACCATGACTCAGTCCAACCGCATCCGACCATCCACCAACCGCAACGCCCACGACCTGCGCCGCAACCTCGCGGATTCGGAGCGCGCCCTCTGGCGGCATCTATGCCAACGCCAGATTGAAGGCTTGAAGTTCCGCCGCCAACACCCGATCGGCGATCAGGTCGTGGATTTTGTCTGCCTCGAAGCATGGCTGGTCATCGAGCTGGACGGCGGACCGCGCGCCGACCGTCAGGGCGAGGACCAGGAGCGCACCGCCTGGCTGGAGGTGCGAGGATATCGCGTGCTGCGCTTCTGGGACACGGAGGGGCATGAGAATCCAGAAGGGGTCACGGAGGTGATCCTCAGGGCTGCCGCCGGGTCCGCCGTTCAACCCCCATCCTGACCTTCCCCCTGCCAGGGGGAAGCGACCGGAAGGTGGTAGCCGCAGGGGCCCAACCTCTCCCTCACTCTGGCAGGGGGAGGGCCGGGGTATGGAGACGGGTCCCACCACCGCGATGTGGGGGCCCTGGGCCCCGGGGGGGCAGGTTGGCGCTCAAGGTGTAGAAGCGGGCCGGGGCCGAGGCGCAGCCGATCAGGGCGACGGAGAGGAGCACGGTGCGGAATCGGCGGATCATCGGTTCCCCTTGCCCCGGAGCAGCGCCTCCGGGTTACGTTCGAGGTAATCGGTCAGGAGTCGAAGCGAACGGGCCGCCCGGGTGACTTCGATCAGTGCGGCGCGCAGCTCCTGCTGGGCCGAGCTATTGCCGTTCAGCAGGCTCTGGTCGGTGTCTTTGAGGGCCCGCTCGGCGACCGCCACGGCGCCCCGCAGCCCCGCCAGGGTCTTGTTGAGCTCGGGCAGGGTCTTGACAATCCGTCCCCGGAGTTGGTCACGAGCGGGTTGCGAGCCGGAACATACCGGGACTCGCTTGGTAACACGTTCGAGCTCACCGGGCCGAACGTGATCCCGGGCACGACACGTACCGCGTGGGCGTTGGTTCTTACAAAGGGGGCGCCGAACAATCAGAGCGGGAGATCCAGCATGACCTGGGTCACCGGGCCCGTCGCCGACCATCCCAAACATTCCAGCTTGGCGGTGCGGGAAATACGCAGTGACGCCTACAGCTGGGGGCTCGCGGGACGAACAAGTGCTGTCCCCAATTTCCCGTTCTACGAGTGGTATAACGGTACGGTCGTGGGGGCTGCGCAAGCGGGCGACTAGTTGATCCTGCACCACTTCGAGAACCTGGATGACATTGCCGACCATAGCGCGTCCCTGACGAAGCAGTGAGCGCAGGGGGTCTGCGCCCTGGGGGTCGGTAGGGCTAGGGCTTCTTGGATTGCTGGGGGCGGAGAGGTGGACGGGGAAACAAGATGAAACACCTTGTTACTATATTAGGCGTGGCTAATAGAGTAGTCTGCGAATCGTCAAAGCCACGAGATTCGACCATGATATTTGATGCGTTGACCATCGCAAGCCTCGTATCCGGAGTGCTCTCCGGCGGTTTCGTCATTGCCACCGCAGCGACTCAGGCCCCGAGGCGATCGGTACACCGGCGCTCGTCGGCGCCGCTTGAGGCTGGTGCGCGACGCCGGCAACGAGCCGCCCACGCGCGGCTGAGGCGTACGCCCTCTATGGCGTGAACGACGGCGCGAAAGCGCCCCTACCTTTTCTAACGGCAACCCCGCTTCGGCGGGGTTGTTCGTTTGGGGGGGAGAACCCCGGGCGGGTGATCGGGGTTTTTTGTGGGTGGGGGTGATGCCCGGGCACTGAAGAGGGCCGCGCACCTGATGGCCCTCGCATGAGCGTGCACCCCGCACGGAAGAGACCGCATCGCGGGTAATCGGGCGAAGGTGCATCGGGTGCTGTTTCGGGCTCACCGCGTGCCTCGCCCGCCCTCCGTGCGGGGCTTCCTCTGAGTATAGATAGCGCCGAGGGCATGGGTCGGCGTTCCTTGTTTCTGCATTTGAAGAACGGCCTGGGAGGGGTAGTGCGTCTGCTTTAAAAGGTTATCCAATAGCGGGAAAACCCCCGGCTTTGCCGGGGTGGCAGTAGAAGTTTGACATTTGCGGGAGTCCATCGGGGACACTCCGAGCCGTGAGCCGCCAAGCACACGACAGTGGAGAATCCCGATGGACGAGAGCGAGAG
>JBGSUY010000509.1:0-2478 GCA_041753195.1 Chromatiaceae bacterium | reverse complement strand
GACGCCGCGCTCGACCAGAGCCCGCCTGACCGCCGCCGCGCGCTCTTGGGAGAGAGCGAGGTTGACCTCATCGCGTCCGGAGGAGTCGGTGTGTCCTTCGATCCGGGCGGTCAGCCCCGGGTGCTGAACGAGCAGGTATGCGAGGCGGTCGAGGATCGGGAATTCCCGATCCGCAAGGGTGGCCTCCCCGATCGGAAAGCTCAGGTCGGAGTCGGCGATGTCAAGCAGGATGCCACGCTCGGTCTCGCGGCCGCCGAGCTCGGCCACCAGGGATGAGAGACCGCGCGGGGCGTCGGGGGCAGCCGGGGCGTCCGGCGAGACTTGTCCAGCCTGGCCGCTTTGCCGGTGCTGGGCCTTTAGGGCTTCTTCCAGGGCGACGATCCGCGCGCTGGCCTCGGCGATCTGACGCCCCAGGGCGGCCTTCTCTGCCGCTACACGCTGGAGGGCAGCATCCACCCGAGCTTCTGCCGCAACCGGGGCCACCTCGACGTCTTGCCGGAGCCCGGCGGCGTACCAGCCATAGAGCCCAAGCACCAGGATGAGCACGGGCCAGATCAGGGCGTCGTGGTCCCCGTTCGACCGAAGCTCTCTTCGGACGCGATCTGAAAGCGCCGCCCACAGAAGCAGGGCCGGCCGTCCTCCCTCGGGGCCTCCTCCCCGGCCCACCGGCGCTGCGTCCACGCGCGGCTCGGCCGGGCCGGGGTCGGGGGCCCCCTCCGTTTCACGAGCCCCATCGATCCCGTTCCCGTTATCGCGAAGCCCATCATCCGCGGTCATGACGCCTGCTCCGTCTCAGGACTGCTCGCCCTTTGAAAAGATTTCGTGCTGCTTGGTCCCCTCGGCGATCCTGTCCATGATCGCGAACAGCAGCCCGGACACCACCAGGGTGATGTGGGTGGCCAGCTTCCAACCCACTTGCTCGCCGGACATAAAGTCGGGGTTCATGAAGATCCGCAGCAGCTCGATGGCGGAGATCGCGACGATGGAGCCGATCAGCTTCATCTTAAGCCCCGAGAAGCCCACGTGACCCATCCAGGTGGGTCGATCCTCGTGATCGACGATGTGCATGCGCGAGACGAAGTTCTCGTAGCCGGCGAAGACGATGATGAGGAGCAGGTTGGCCACCAGGACCACGTCGATAAGGGACAGCAGGGCGACGATGATCTCTCCATCAGAGCCCGTGAAGACCATGGGGGCGAACTCGAGAAAGCCCTTAGCGAACTTGACGAGCAGCAGACCCAGGGCCAGCAACAACCCGAGGTAGAAGGGTGCCAGCATCCAGCGGCCCGCAAACATGAAGGACTCCAGACGATTTTCAAAGCGCATCGACCCGTGCTCCCGATAACAGTTGAGGATTTGCTGGTTGGGACCCGGTGGGTTCGAATCGACCGATGGGCCCGCGCTATGGTCCGGCCTAGACGTCGGCGCTCCCGGTTTCCCCCGCGTCATGGTACCCAGAGGCGTGCGAAAGCGGGGCTGGTCAGCTCCCGGAGCGCCTCGCCCGCCCGGACGATGAAGTAGGCGGCAATGCCTGAGGACTCCGCCAGCTTGGGACCCTGCTCTTCCCCCATCACCACCAGGGCGGTGGCGAGCCCGTCGGCAGTCATGGCACTGCCGGAGCCGCTCGGCATCACCACCGTGGCGGAGCCGACCCGATTGGCAACACTCTCACCGGTGCGGGGGTCGATGTGATGGGAGTAGCGACGCCCCGCCTGCTCGAAGAAATTGCGGTAGTCGCCAGAGGTGGAGACGGCCCCGTCGCTCAGGGGGATAACGCGCTGGACGGTCCGCTCGCCCGCCCGAGGGGCCTCGACCGCGATACCCCAGGGCTGGCCCTTGGCATTGCGGCCCCGCGCCCGAATAGTGCCGGCCACGGCAACCATGTAGTCGGTGAGCCCCTGGAAGTCCAGGTAGGCAGCCAGACGGTCGGCCCCATAACCTTCCCCCAGGGCCGAAAGGTCGATGTAGATGTCTCCGCGCTCCTTGCGCAGGGCCGGTGGATTCGCGCGCAGGGCAATCTTCCGATACCCCACCCGCTCCAGGGCCGACTGGATGGCCTCGGTCCTCGGGATCGCATCGGCGGTCACCTCGGGTCCGAAGCCCCAAAGGTTCACCAGGGGTCCCACGGTGATGTCGAAGACGCCGCCAGTGAGCGCGCTGATCCGCAGGCCCTCGGCGAGGACCCCATGCAGATTCGGGGAGACGGGGATCCAGTCGGTGCTGGGGTCGCGGTTCAGGCGGGAGAGCTCGGAGTCCGGGTCATAGGTGGAGATCTCCCGGTTGACCTCCCCCAAGACCCCGTCGATCCCAGGCCGTAGGGCCTCAGCACCCAGCCCGGCCGGGGGCCGCACGACCTTGACCGCGTAGTAGGTCCCCATGGTGGGCCCGGTGATCTCGATGTCCGGGTCCCAGCGGTCGCCACAGGCGCCGAGCAGCGTGGAGAAGAGCACCGCCGCGGCGAGCGGCAGGACGGGCGAG
>JBGSUY010000508.1:0-3169 GCA_041753195.1 Chromatiaceae bacterium | reverse complement strand
GACCGCGCCGGCCTCGCCCGGCGGGTGGCCCGCCTGGAGCCGCTGATCTGCATCAAGGGCTGAGGGACCAGCCGTGGTCCTGCTGGAACTGGCCCAAGCCGCGGACCTTCGACCCCATCCCGGCCCTGCCCCTGCCCGGGGGAGGGCACCAATTGCCCCGTGCACCCCCGTTCAGCCCAGGTTCAGCTTGCCGGACCTATGCTCGCAGCCGACCCAATCGTGAAAGGGGAGTGCAGCATCGTGATAACGAAATTCTCAGCAGTTCTCATCCTGACGGCTGCCCTGGCCGCACCGGCCGTGGCGGACGATCTGAATACGCGCGCCGCCGTCGGCGGCGGTCTGGGGGGCGCCCTGGGCGCCTTCATCGGGTCCGAGGTCGGCGGGCGCTCCGGGGCCGTCCTGGGCGGCGGTCTGGGCGGCGCCCTGGGCTCGGTGGTGGCCACCGACAGCTACCGGGGTGGACGCTACTACGGGGATCGCTATTACTACCCGGCGAAAGGCCACTGGCGTCACCGGCACGGCAAGTACCGGAAGTACGACTGGGACGACTGAGCACGGAGCGCTCGACGGCGTATGAGAAACAGGATGTGCCGCCGGCTTCAGTGGGGCTGGAGCTCGACCTCGAAGATAAGCTGCTCATCCCCGCCGAGGATCCGCTTGCGCCGCACCTCGACCGGCAGCCGCTGACCGGGCCGACTGTCGATCAGGGCGATTCGGATGTCCGCGTAACGGCTCACCGGCTGATCGCCGACCCGCACGATCTGGTCTCCCTCCTGGATGCCGGCGGCCTTGGCGCCGCTGCCCTCGGCGAAGCCCTGGACGCGCGCGCCCGCGCCGAAGTCCTTGGACAGCATCACCCCCAGCAGACCTGTCGCGGGCAACTCCACCCGGCGCGGATAGAGCAGGTAATCCGCCGCCTGCGGGTCCAGATCCCGCTCGCTCCCGTTCAACAGACTCGCGGCAGGCACCTCGATGCGCCGCAGCACCCGCTGGGGTATGCCTTGCCCGTACTCCACGTGGCCGGCACCCGCCAGGACCACCAGGGTCTTCTGCGCGTGCTCCCTCAGATACCGCGCCGCGCGCTCCGCCATGCCCTCATCCCATAGGAGCTGCACCTCCAGGAAGTGGTCGAAGGCCTTGTCCTCCCGCATCGGGTGCATGTCGAAAACTCGCTTCACCCGCTCCCGGTAGGCGGGGTCCTCGCGGTCCATGTCGGCCGGCACCCGCGCCTGCTCCTCGGGGCTCAGGCTTCCGATCCCCCCCTCGCCGACCATTTCGGTGAGCTCGGTCTCGAGGTTCAGGGCGATCACCGGGATCCCATGCTCCCGGGCGAAGCGCAGGATGGGACGGTAGAGCCGGTAGTCAAAGCGCCAGCGATCGAAGTACTCAGTGCGGCGCAGCAGCTCGGGCTCGTCGATCTCCCCCGCGATGAAGGCGTCCAGGGCGCCCTGGAAGGGCTGCTGGAAGAACTCCATGCCGATCGCCAGGTCCTTGCCGCGCCGGTGCAGCCCCTCGATCACGGCCAACTGGTTCAGGTGGTCCTCGTAGCGGTCGTGGCTCTCCCCGACGAAGACCACGCGCCGGTCGGCGATGGCGTCGATCAACCGGTCCATGTCGGTGAGGGTGCGGGGATCGAGGACCCGGGTGCGGGTGTCCAGGATCTGGTCCGTGGCCGGGCCCTCGGGGCTACTGGGGGTGGCCGCGGGGTTGGCCGCCGCGCACCCGATCCCGAGGACCAGGTTGAACAGGAAGAAAACGCTCGGTCGCATGAAATCCACAAAAGCCCCCGCTGGTATCGGGCCGAAAGGGCCCGCATTATCGCCCAGGGTTGGCGCACGCCGCCAACCTTCCCCTCCGCGAGCCCCTTGGGACCCGACACCCATGCGCAAGTTCCTGAGCCTGATCGTACTCGTTGCTGCCCTGGCGCCCGGCGCCGGGCGGGCCCAAGGTGACCCGGTCCCGGTGATCCACCACGCGATTGAGGCCCAAATCGATCCGCAGTCGGGGGAGATCCAGGTCGAGGACCGGCTGACCTTACCGGAGGGCCGTGACACCTGGGACCTGGTCCTCCATTGGGACCTCGACCCCCGGGTGGTCGCCGGGGAGGCCGACCTCAAGCGCGTTGCCCGCGACGGGCACCTGGAGCTGCTGCGGCTGACCCGCCGCGGCCCGGGCCCCATCACCCTGGCCTACAGGGGACGCATCCGCCATGGGCTCACCTCGACCGCCGAGGGTATGGGCCGGGAGCGCCAGTCCACCCGCGGGACCATAGGCCCGGAGGGGGTCTTTCTGGATGGCGGGAGCGGCTGGTACCCCCGGGTGGAAAGCAGTCTCCAGACCTTCGACCTACGGGTGGAGCTCCCGGAGGGCTGGCACGCCATCAGCCAGGGGGCCGGGCCCGATCGGGAGGGCCATGGCGGCTCCGCCTGGTCTGAGTCGCAGCCCCAGGACGACATCTACCTGATCGCGGCCCCCTTCACCCTCTATCGCGAGGCCGGGCCCTATTTCGAGGCCCAGGTGTGGTTGCGCCGTCCGGACCCCGAGCTGGCCAAGACCTATCTGGCGGCCACCCGGGAGTACGTGGACCTCTACAGCCGGCTCATCGGACCCTACCCCTACGCCAAGTTCGCCCTGGTGGAGAACTTCTGGGAGACGGGCTACGGCATGCCCTCCTTCACCCTGCTGGGGCCCCAGGTGATCCGCCTGCCCTTCATCATCACCAGCTCTTACCCCCACGAGGTGCTGCACAACTGGTGGGGCAACGGGGTCTACGTGGACTACGAGAGCGGCAACTGGAGCGAGGGGCTCACCGCCTACCTTGCCGATCATATGATGAAGGAGCGGGAAGGCCAGGGGGCCGAGTACCGCCGCGATGCCCTCAAGTCCTACGGGGACTATGTGCGCGGCGGCGAGGACTTCCCCCTCACCGCCTTCCGGGGCCGCCACGGCTCCGCCAGCCAGGCCATCGGGTACGGCAAGTCCGCCATGATCTTCCACATGCTGCGCCGCCGACTGGGCGATGAGCTGTTCCTTCAGGGTCTCGGGCGCTTCTACCAGGACAACCGCTTCCGCGTCGCCGCTTGGGCCGACCTGCGCAGCGCCTTCGAATCGGTGAGCGGCCAGGACCTGGGCGCCTACTTCGCGGCCTGGACCACTCGCGAGGGCGCAC
>JBGSUY010000507.1:0-2890 GCA_041753195.1 Chromatiaceae bacterium | reverse complement strand
GGCGCGGTCCCGGCATGGGCATGGGGGCGGGGATGCAGCGCCACCGCATCGCGATGACGGGGGGCATGCCTGAGGGCTACCGGGGGCTGCGCAGCCCGCTCACCCCAAGCTCGAAGACCGTCGGCGCAGGTAAAGCCCTGTATCTCAGCCACTGCGCGTCCTGTCATGGGAACCAGGCCCAGGGGGATGGCCCGGCGGCGGAGTCACTCTGGCCGCCGCCTGCCAATCTGCGTTGGGTCTTGCAGCGGCCGATGGCGAGCGACGGCTATCTGATGTGGGCGATCGCGGAGGGCGGGGCGGCGCTGGGTACCGCCATGCCCGCGTTCGAGGACGTGCTGAGCGAGACCGAGCGCTGGAAGATCCTCCTGTTCCTCAGGTCCTTGTGAGCCGACCGACGCAAGCCCTCCGTGGGACTCTTTCTCCGGCCAACACCAGCAGCTCCTCGATGGGTTGCGGCGGGGCTATCCCGAAGCCCTGGGCATAGTCCACCCCGAGCTCGCCGAGGATGGCGATGGTCTCGGCGTCCTCCGCGCACTCGGCCACCGTCTGTTTGCCAAGCAGATGGCCGACGTCGTTGATGTTGCTCACCAGGGCCCGGTTGACGGCGTCGTGCCCCAGGTCGCGGACGAAGGTGCCGTCGATCTTCAGGTAATCCACTGGGAGGTTCTTCAGGTACGAGAAGGAGCACAGGCCGCTGCCGAAGTCATCGAGTGCGAAGCGGCAGCCCATGGCGCGCAGCTCGCGAATGAGGCCGAGGGCGGCCGGGAAATTGGAGATGGCGACGGTCTCGGTGATCTCGAAGCAGAAAACCTTGGGCGGCAACCGGTAAAGTGCCAGCTGGCCCTTGACGTAGGGCAGCAGGGACTCGTCGCCCAGGGTCGCGCCGGAAAGGTTCAGTGCGCAGCGACGGATCCGGTTGCTCGGCTCACGGAGGCACTCCGCGACCGTCCGGAAGGCCCGAGCGATGATCCAGCGATCGATGAGGGTCATCAGGTCAAAGCGCTCGGCGGCGGGGAGGAAGGCCCTGGGCATGACCAGGGTGCCGTCCGTGTCGCGCATCCGCACCAGGACCTCGAAATTCAGCCCTTCCCCCCGCCGCGACTCTTGGAGCGGCTGCACGAGCTGGCCGTGTAGCACTAGGCGATCGCTGTCCACCGCGTCGCTCAGGCGCGTTGCCCAGTCCATCTCGGCGTGGTGACGCTGGGTCTGTACGTCGTCGATGCGGTAGACGTGGGTGCGCCGACGGCCGGCGTTCTTGGCCGCATAGCAGGCGAGGTCGGCGGCGCGCAGCAATTCGGTGAGCGAGGTCTTCCCCGGAGAGAACGCCAGGGCCCCGATGCTCGCGCCGAAGCGAAACTGCCGCTCGTCCCAGGGGAACTTGAATCCCTCCAGGGCGCGGTGGATGCCGTCGGCCACCCGTTGGGCGTGCGCGATGTCGCAGTGGGTGAGGATGACCCCGAACTCGTCCCCCCCGATGCGCGCCAGCATGTCGGACTCGCGCACCTGCTGCTGCATCAGACCGCTGACCTGCTTCAGGACCTCGTCGCCCGCGATGTGGCCGGCCACGTCGTTGACCACCTTGAACTGGTCAAGATCGATGTAGAGCAGGGTGTGTACCTCGTGGCCCTTGGGGGTCTGAGGGTAGTGCACGAGATGGTGCAGACGCTCCTCGAAGGCGATGCGATTGCAAAGGCCGGTGAGGGCGTCATGGCTCGCTTGCCAGGAGAGGCGATTGGCCATCTCCCGCGCCCCAGTGACGTCGCGAAAAACGAGCACGGACCCGATGGTCTCGCCCTCGCGGTTGCGAATCGGAGCAGCCGAATGCTCGATGGCGTACTCATGGCCGTCGGCGCGAATCAGTAGGGTGTGGCTGGCAAGCCCCGAACCCAGCCCGTCGCGGGGAAGCTGAGTCAAGGTGTTCGCGCAGGGGCGGCGGGTCAGCTCATTGACGACCCGGAAGACCTGGTTGACCGGCCGCCCGCGCGCCTCCTTGAGCGAACAACCGGTCAGTTGCTCGGCGACCGGATTGAGGAAGGTGACCCGCTCCGCGGTGTCGGTGGTCACCACCCCCTCGCCGATCGATGCTAGGGTCACCAGCAGCCGCTCCTTCTCGTTGAACAGGGCGGCGTCGGCGCGCTTGCGCTGGGTGATGTCCTGCACGACCCCGTACATCCGCGCCGCCCGGCCGTCCGGGTCCCGCAGCACGTCCCCGCGGCCAAGCAGCCAGCGATCCCCTCGGGTGGTACGCACCTCTACCTGGTAGTCCGCGCCCTCATCGAGGGTCCCTTTCAGTGCCGCCCGAACGATGCCGCGGTCCTCGGGGTGGATGAGCTCGAGATAGCGCTCGAACGTCATCGGGGTGCCCGGCTCGAGGTCGAACAGCCGGTAGACGCCCGGGGTCCAGGTCACATTGCCCGTGGCAATGTCCCACTCCCAGCTACCCATCTGCGCGAAGCTCTGGGCGAGGGAGAGCCGCTGCTCGCTCTCCGCAATTTGGGTGCGCTGTGCCGACAGGATGTCGGTCATATGGTTGTATGCCTGCGCCAGGCGAGCGATCTCATCGCGGCCATCCACGGGGCTGCGTTCACCGAGCTCCCCGCCGGCGATGCGCTCGGCGGTGGTGGCGAGTCGCCGCAGACGGCGTCCCAGGACGAGCTGCAATACCCCCCAGGCCCCGAGCGCGGCCGCGAGGAGGAGGGGCAGGAAGCGCTGGGAGATCAAGCCAGGTGTTGGTCAGGGCGACGCTGTAGAGCCCCTGCAGGTCCCATCCGATGAGGAGCAGTCCGGGCTCGCGCTGACCCAGCCGTGCCTCGGTATCGGGCATATCGACCGGCGCGGCGGCGAGCAGGAGTCCTGGCTCGGGGATCTCCAGGACGCGCGCCCCCCGGCG
>JBGSUY010000506.1:0-7065 GCA_041753195.1 Chromatiaceae bacterium | reverse complement strand
ATTTCAAGGCTTTCCGCGTGCTGACTCCAGTCCTACTCGCCGACATTCGCCTGCTGCGCGTAACAGGCCCGGACTGCATGACATTTCTGCAGGGCCAGCTCACCCAGGACCTCGATTCCCTCCAGGGCGCCGGTGGCGAGCTGCCCGGAGGCACCGAGGATCCCGAGGGCGATGGACAGGTCGAAGCGACCCCCTTCCTTGGGCAGGTCCGCGGGGGCCAGGTTGATGGTCAGCCTCCCGGCGGGGAACTGAAAGCGACCGTTCAGCAGGGCCCCGCGCACCCGGTCCTTGCTCTCCTTCACCGCCGGCTCCGGCAGACCCACCATGGACAGGACCGGCAGGCCCCCCGACAGGTGAACCTCCACCGTCACCGGTGGGGCCTCGATGCCCTCCCGGGCGCGGCTGTGGAGGACGCAAAGCCCCATTCTCGGTCGCCCTCCCCGCTCCCCCGTGCCTTCCCGGGTGCCGCGTTCAGCCCTCCTTCCCGGTCTGGGCGGCGGTGCCCTGGGTCTCCAGCTCCTCGACCCGGGCCTCCAGGCGGCCGAGCTTCTCCCGGGTGCGGGCCAGTACCGCGGCCTGGACATCGAACTCCTCCCGGCTGACCAGGTCGAGGCGCGTCAGACCGGACTCCAGGGAGGCGCGCAGGTTGCGCGCCAGGTCGTCGCGCAGGGTCTGCACCCCCTTGGGCAGGGACAGGGCCAGGCGGCGGGCGAGGTCGTCGAGCTGCTTGGGATCCAACATCAGAAAGACTCCTCCATTCGGTAGAGGCCGCCCAGGGGGTTCGAGAGGCCTGACCTGAGCGGTGGCTGAGATTATAGGGTCAGGGACCGGATCCGTCCGTCCACCCCCCTGGATTCAGGTCCACGCCCTGGGCCGCACCAGAAAAGTGCAGTTCCTTCCCGTTCGTCGCCGTGTTTTGATCCAAATTAGTGCGCGGCCCTGTTGCGAGATCGGCACAGCCTCACTCTTTGCGTTGTGTTTTCGGTACAAGAAGCCCTGGCACGCATTCTGCTTTGTACCTCCTACGTCGTACTTCGACGCGGGCCCGGACGCCACATCGAGGCGCCCCCGCGGACCGTTAGGGACCCTCGCGCCGGGTCGAGGGCTAGCCGAATCTGTACCAATCTTAATGAGGTAATTAAGACTCATGAACGCACGCAAGATCGTCACGGCCTCCCTGGCCGCCTCCCTCGGGACCCTGATGCTGGCCTTGGGTGGGCCGGCCGCCGCCGAGGACCCCTACAACATCAGCGCCAATATCGGCGCCGTCAGCAACTACATGTGGCGCGGCGTCACCCAGACCCAGGACGGGGCCGCCGTCCAGGGTGGGCTCGATTTCACCCACTCGAGCGGCTTCTATGCCGGCACCTGGGCCTCCAACGTGGATTTCAATGACGAGGGTGCCCCCCAAGAGGTCATCATCCCCCTAGATCCAGATACCGGGCTGCCCGCCACCGATGCGGACGGTAATCTGATCGGCACCACCTTGGGCTCATCCAATCCCAACTCTCCCAACTATGAGCTCGACTTCTATCTCGGCTTCGGCGGCAACATCACCGAGGATCTGAGCTACGACCTCAAGGGCATCTACTACGCATACCCGGACGGCCGCGATTCCAACTTCGCCGAGATCGGCGGCAGCATGACCTTCAAGTGGATCACCCTGGGCCTCGCCTACACGGTCTATGGAGAGAACGACGACGGCCTGTTCGACAACGGCGACCTTTATTACTACGGCGGCTTCGAGTACGGCGACCTGCCCTTCGGCCTGAGCTTCAGCGCCCGCGGCGGCTATTACGACTTCGAGAACAGTGACATCGTGGTTGGCAGCGCACTCACCTCGGCAGGAACCCTGGTCGACGTCACCGAAACGGCCGACTACTGGAACTACGGGGCATCCATCAGCAAGGACGCCGGGGACTTCGGCACCTTCAGCCTCAACTGGGACCAGAACAGCGGGAAGAAGGAGGTCGGCTATGACAACGATCCCAAGATCTGGGTCGGCTGGTTGAAGGAGTTCTAAGGCCGTCTGCCCCATCCATCCCCTGGCCAGGGCGGTACCCCCTGGCCCCTTTCGGAGGTTCAAGTCATGAAACTGGTTTCAGCCATCATCAAGCCCTTCAAGCTGGACGACGTGCGTGAGGCCCTGGGCGACATCGGCGTCTCAGGGATAACGGTCACGGAGGTCAAGGGCTTCGGCCGTCAGAAGGGCCATACCGAGCTCTACCGCGGCGCCGAGTACGTAGTCGATTTCCTGCCGAAAATCAAGGTGGAGATCGCGGTGGACGACGGCCTGGTGGACAAGGTCATCGAGGCCATTACCAACGCCGCGCGCACCGGCAAGATCGGCGACGGCAAGATCTTTGTCTTCGACCTGCAGCAGGTCATCCGCATCCGTACCGGCGAGACCGGCCCGGACGCCCTGTGACGCACACGATTAGGAGATAACAAAGTGAGATTCCCACTACCTAAGCTCAGTCTGGGTGCGGTGACCCTGGCCGGGGCCCTGGGCCTGTTGCCCTTGGTCGCCCTCGCTGAAGAGACCCCGACCCTCAACTCCGGCGACACCGCCTGGATGCTGACCGCTACCGCCCTGGTGCTGTTCATGACCATCCCCGGTCTAGCCCTCTTCTATGGCGGCCTGGTGCGCGCCAAGAACGTGCTCTCGGTGCTCATGCAGTGCTTTGCCATCACCGCCCTTATGACGGTCCTCTGGACCCTCTACGGCTACAGCCTGGCCTTCTCCACCACGGGAATGACCACCGAGGGGATCAATCTCAACACCTTCGTTGGGGCCCTCGACAAGGTCCTGTTCGCGGGTCTGACGCGCGAGAGCCTCACGGCAGCCATCCCTGAATCGGTGTTCGCCACCTTCCAGATGACCTTCGCCATCATCACCCCGGCGCTCATCGTCGGTGCCTTCGCCGAGCGCATGAAGTTCTCCGCCATGCTGTGGTTCATGGCCATCTGGTTCACCCTGGTCTATGCGCCGATCGCGCATATGGTCTGGAGCGGCGACGGGGCCCTGATGTGGGACTGGGGGGTGCTGGACTTTGCGGGCGGCACCGTGGTGCACATCAACGCCGGTGTTGCCGGGTTGGTGGCGGCCCTGGTGCTGGGCAGGCGCAAGGGCTTTCCGTCCACCGCCATGCCGCCGAACAACCTGGGCTATACGGTGATGGGCGCGGCCATGCTCTGGGTTGGCTGGTTCGGCTTCAACGCCGGCAGCGCGGTGGCCGCGAACGAGAGTGCCGGCATGGCCATGCTGGTGACCCAGATCGCCACCGCCACCGCGGCCCTGGCATGGATGTTCATGGAGTGGATCTCGCACGGTAAGCCCAGCGTGCTGGGCATCGCCACCGGTGCGGTCGCCGGTCTGGTGGCCATCACGCCGGCCTCCGGTACCGCCGGTCCGCTGGGGGCGCTGGCCATCGGCGCGGCCTCGGGCATCGTCTGCTTCGTCGCCTCCACCAAGATCAAGCGGGCCTTGGGCTATGACGATTCGCTCGACGTCTTTGGGGTCCATGCGGTGGGCGGCATCGTCGGGGCCCTCTTGACCGGCATCTTCGCCGATGCCAGCCTCGGCGGCGCTGGGCTGGCCGAGGGGATGACGATCGCCAGCCAGCTCTGGGTCCAGACCAAGGGCGTGCTCTTCACTATCGTCTACACGGCGGTGCTGAGCTTCATCATCCTCAAGGTGGTGGACCTGGTGATCGGCCTGCGGGTCACCGAGGAGCAGGAGACCGAGGGTCTCGACCTGGCCCTGCACGACGAGCGCGGCTACATCCTGTAAGGGTCCAAGGCGGCCGGCACGGTGCCGGCCGCCCTCCCAATCCAACGCCACGGCCGGCACTGGTGCACCTGGGGTGCACCGGCCGGCCGTTTTCCGTCTTGTCCCCATTGAGGTGAGGCTCCATGGAATCGACCATCCAACTCAGCTATGCACTGGATACCTTCTATCTCCTGGTCTCGGGCGCGCTGGTCATGTGGATGGCGGCGGGTTTCGCGATGCTGGAGGCGGGCCTTGTGCGGGCCAAGAACACCGCCGAGATCCTGACCAAGAACCTCCTGCTTTATGCGGTCGCCTGCATCCTGTTCATGGTGGTCGGGTACGGCATCATGTACCCGGCGGGGGGCAACGGATTGATACCCCACGTCGATTTGGGTTTCATGCTGGGGGGTGACCACGAGCTCGACGCCCTCCTGGCCGGCGGGGAGGATGCGCCCGTCTTCGCGAAGATGGCGGACTTCTTCTTCCAGGTGGTGTTCGTGGCCACCGCCATGTCGATCGTCTCGGGGGCGGTGGCGGAGCGCATGAAGCTCTGGTCCTTCCTGCTGTTCGCGGTGGTCATGACCGGCTTCATCTACCCGGTCCAGGGCTACTGGAAGTGGGGCGGGGGCTGGCTGGACCAGCTCGGGTTCAGTGACTTTGCGGGCTCCGGCGTCGTTCATCTGTGTGGGGCCGCGGCGGCCTTGGCCGGGGTGCTGCTGCTCGGCGCCCGCAAGGGCAAGTACGGCAAGGAAGGCTCCATCAATGCCATTCCCGGGGCCAACCTGCCGCTGGCCACCCTGGGGACCTTCATCCTTTGGCTCGGCTGGTTCGGCTTCAACGGGGGCTCCCAGCTCAAGATCTCTGGCTTCGCGGATGCCAACGCGGTGGCGGCGGTCTTCGTCAACACCAACATGGCCGCTGCGGGTGGCACCGTCCTGGGGCTGACCACCGCTCGCCTCCTGTTCGGCAAGGCGGACCTGACCATGGCGCTGAACGGAGCCCTGGCGGGGCTGGTGGCCATCACCGCCGAGCCCCTCACCCCCTCGCCCCTGGCGGCGACCCTGATCGGAGCCGCCGGCGGCATCCTGGTGGTGCTCGCGATCCGGCTGCTGGACAAGCTGCGCATCGACGACCCGGTGGGCGCCATCTCGGTGCACGGGGTGGTGGGCATGTGGGGTCTGCTGGCGGTGCCCATCACCAACTCGGAGGCGACCCTGGCGACTCAGGCCATCGGGCTGGGGGCCATCCTAGGATGGGTCTTCGTGACCTCCTTCATCGTCTGGCTGCTAATCCGGCTGACATTTGGGATCCGCGTCAGCGAGGAAGAGGAGTACGAGGGGGTGGATATCGGCGAGTGCGGACTCGAGGCGTACCCCGAGTTCGTGGGGGTCCGAGGGGTGGCTCGCTGAGGAATCGCGGGCGCGGCGAGCGGTGGTTCGGGGCCAGGGATGACGATTGGGGCTCGCAGGCCCAGGCGGCTCAAAAGGGGAGCCTTAGGGCAGGGCGTCGATGGTCTCGAGGAGCTCCCGGTGGCGTGCCTGCATCCGATCCGGCAGGCCGGACTGCTTGGCTCCCGCACAGCCGCCGACCTGGCCCAGGGTCTCCAAAAACTCCTCCTCCATGCGTCGCTGGGCCTGCCGGTAACTCCGTTCGGGGAACAGGTCGTCCTGGATCGTGAGGACGGTGATCCGCAGCCTCCCCACCAGGGCCTTGTTCAGGTTGTCCATGAAACGGCCCGAGTTGTCGCTGCGGCAGCGGGCATTGTATAGGTCCAGGGCGGAGGCGGACTCCACCGCTTCCACCAGGAGCCGTGCCTTGTCCTCTTCCATGGGCGGGGCCGCCGCGGCAGCCGGTATCAGGGCCTGGTGGACGAGGGTGGAGAGCGACAGGCCCGCGGCGACTGACAGGGCTAGCCGGGTGCGGGCAAAGGCCGTGCCGTGGGACTTCACCGTCATCCCTGGTCAGCTGCGGCCGTAGACGGGGATCGCGGCCCCGGTGACCGCCCGCGCTGCGTCCGAGGCCAGGAATAGGACCACGTCGGCGAGCGCCTCGAGGGGCACCCAGCGGCCATGGTCCTGATCCGGCATGGCGGACCGGTTCTGGGGGGTGTCCAGGGTCCCGGGCAGCACGCAGTTGACGTTGATCCCCTGATCCCTGAGCTCGTCCGAGAGGGCCTCGGTGAGGGTGATGACCGCGGCCTTGGAGGCGCAGTAGGGCCCCATATGACCGATGCCGCGGGTGGCGGCGCGGGCGGAGACGTTGACGATCCGGCCGCCACCGGAGGCCAGTATCCGGGGCACCACCGCCCGGCAACAGTAGAAGACGGTGCGGGCATTGAGATTCAGCATCAAATCCCAGTCCTTGTCGGGTGTCTCATGCAAGGGTGGACCCATGGTGAAGCCCCCGGCGATGTTGGCCAGCACATCCACGCGTCCGAAGCGGGCGGTCACTGCCGCGGCCATGGACTCCACCGCCTGGGCGTCCATCAGGTCGGTCGGGAAGGTCTCGACGTCGCTCCCGGGGGGCAGGGCTTGGCGGGCCGCGTCAAGGGCCTCGGGTTTGAGATCCACCAAGGCCAGCCGCGCCCCCTGGGCGGCGAAGGACTGGGCGACCGCCCGCCCCAGGTTGCCGGCGGCGCCCGTCACGATGACGACCCTGGAGCCGCCCGTCTGGGTGTTGTCTTCTGGGGTTGGCATTGGTGGTCCTCCTGAAGGCTATCCTGGTGGGGTGGTCGCGGCATCCGACTTCGGAGCCGCGGGACGCCGCCGCGCTCCAGCCGCCATTGTACCCCCCCTCGGCGACGCGGCATCAGCTCCGGTACCGGGCTGGTTCAGTTTGACCAGCTCGAGGCCCCATCACTGGGGGACCGCGCCAAGTCGAACTGAACGAACCAAGGGAGGCCATGATGGAATGTCAGCGAACATGGGGTCGGATTTCGAGAGGGCTAGGGCTGACGGTGCCGGGCCTTCTCCTGGGGCTCAGCTTGGCAGTCCTTGCCGGCTGCCAAACCCAGGTACGAGATTCGGATCGGGGACCCTGGATCGGGGTCCAGCCGGGGGGCACCCTGACCCTCAATCGGCCCATCCCGGTCCCGAGGGATCGGGCGCGGGTCTTCTTCCGGGATGGAAAACTCCGGCCCACGGGGGCGAACCTGGGGCCAAGCTGCGGCATCGAGATCCGCACCATCCCCCGGGATGACCCCCATGTGATCCCGGCCGGCTCCTTCACGATCACCCGGGTCCAGCCTTACTGGACCCAGGTCGCGGCGCGGGGCCCCGCGGGAGCGGCGGGCC
>JBGSUY010000505.1:0-14669 GCA_041753195.1 Chromatiaceae bacterium | reverse complement strand
GACCTCGCGCACCCGGCCCTGGGCCTGGACCTGGGGGTCCGTGCTCAAGGAGACCGTCACATCCATGTCCGGGTGGGCCTGGTCCTTCACCCGGGCCGGGACGTCGAAGACCGCGTCGCGCCCCCCCTCCCGGGCGAGGCGCACGATCATCCGCCCGGCGGCAACTACCTCACCGGGCTCGGCCCCGCGGGCGGTCACCACGCCCGGTCCGTCGGCCAGGAGATCCGTGTAGGAGAGCTGGGTCTCGGCGGTGCTGACTTGGGCCTCGGCGGCGTCCACCAGGGCCTGGGCGGCGTTGCGGGCCTCCACCGCCTGGTCGAACATCTGGCGGGAGACGAAGCCCCGCGGGAGCAGCGGCTCGAAGCGCTTCACCTCGTTGCGGGCCTCCACCAGGCGCGCCATGGCGGCGGCCAGGTTGGCCCGGGCCGCCTGCACCGCGTCACGCCAGGTGGAGGGATCGAGGCGGGCCACCACCTGGCCTGTGCTCACCCGATCCCCCACGTTCACGTTGCGCTCCAGGAGCTGACCGCCAATGCGGAAGGCCAGGTTGACGTCGTCCTGGGCCTGGATTGTGCCAGTGAGTGTGACGGTCTCACCCGCGGCCCGCTCCTCGACCGTGACGACCCGCACCGGGCGGATGGGGGGAGGGCCTTCCTCGGGGGCATCCGCCGGGCCGCAGGCGGTCAGCAGCAGGAGGAGACCCAGGGTGGCGGGAAAGGCCAGGGCGAGGCGGGCTTGGGTGGCGGATTGGGCAGGCGCGGTAACGGCGCCGGTGGTTACGACTGGTGCTTTCAAAGGGGGCCCCGATGGTTGAATCGCGACCCGCATCCTAGCTCATTTGGGGCAGAGGTCCTACAGCAGTCGGCCCCGGCGCAAGCCGGCGCGGGGGCTCAGATGGTCGTCCCCCGAGGGACTCAGGCCTCCGCGCGCTGGCGCAGCAGCTTGACCTGGAAGAGGGTGTTGCGCTCCTCCTCCTCAAGGGCGGACTGGATGAAGTGGATGGTTCGCCGGTAGAGCGGGATGATGTTGTACTTGAGTGCGTTGACTCGCTTCTGGGCCTTGCGCTGCTCCGCGAGCAGTCGATGGAGGGCGATCTCTACCTCGCCGAGACGAGCCAGCACCACGGCGGCGTTGGCCAGGTTGTCGCGGGTGGTGTCGAAGCTCGCGTCGGTCCCCAGCAGACCGACCGGTTTCAAGGGGAGCCGCTCGGCGGTCACGGCCGGGTACTCGACGCCCAGGGCGCGGCGGGGCAGGATGTCCACCCGGAGCGCCGGCTCTGCCCCTAGAGAGGCCTGGCGGATGCCGCGGCTGCCCATGCGGAGATGGGTCAGGCTGAGGCACCGGAATGCCTCGCGCAGTGCCCGCTCGGCCTCCGCGCGCAGGCGCCGGTACTCGCCGATGCGCTCGTAAACCAGGCGGGTCAGAAGCTCCCGCTTACGCTCGAGTAGGTCATGTCCCTCCTCAAGGAATCGCACCTGCTTTTTGAGCTTGAGCAGGGTGTTCTTGGTGGGGGGGACCTTGATGAGTTGTTGGGCCATGATTGAGTGGCGAGTGGCGAGTGGCGAGTGGGTAGGATGGGCAAAGCGAGGCGTGCCCATCTGGTCAGGCCAGGAGATCTTAGGCCCCCGGGGTTGCTCCAGCGGCTAACCAGGCCGCCCGCTCGGCGAGGCAGTCGGGTCCGCCCATTGCGAACTCCCGACAGATCAGGGGGCGCTGCTCGTAGATGCGGCAACGAAGGGTGTCTCGGTCCAGGGCCGCACACCAGCCGTCCGCCAGCCGGTCCATGGAGGGGGCGCCCCCGGGGTTGGGTCGCGTGTAGCGGCGGGGAACCCCGGTCTTCGTCACCAACAGGACCTCGAGCCGGCAGCAGACCGCCGCGCAGGCGTCGCAGCTAACGGGGGGTTCGGATACGGCGATAGCAGCGTCCGTTCCTTTGAGTGGCGTTGGCTCGGTTTCCATGACAAAGACTTGCTCCCTCACACTGCCGCTCCTGGCCAATGGGCCGGGTCGAGGAGCTGCCCGGGCGTGTAAGGGCAGGCCGCCGGAATCTCTGATGCCGGCGGGCCAGGTTGTAGTCCGGGAGCATAGCCCGGCTCAGTGACTGGCGTTATCGACGACATGCCTCGGCCTTTGTGCACGCAGCCCACGATCACTCCGCCGGTCCTGGCCAGTAGGTGAGATCCAGAGTCTGCTCGGAGGTGTATGGGCAAGCCTCCGGCAGGGCCCTCTCGGGCAGACCCGTCTCGAGGATGGCGTTGTAGCGAGCGTCCTCGTACTCCGCGACGATCATGTCAGTCATCTGGGGCCGAAGGCTCGGGCTTTCATTGAGCAGCTTTGCGATGGCGCGACGGGCGTTATGGATGGATCCCCGCCAGCTGCCGCCGCGATGGTCAGGCTGGAACTGCCACTTGAGCAGATGCATCAGGAGCACCGAAAGGTGGCTTGCGACCGCGCGCTTCTCGCTGCGCCCCATGTCCTCCAGCTCCTCCGCGATGTTCTCGATGTCCGCCTCCGAGAAACGACCCTCGCGGAGCAACCGGGCATTCTCGAACAGCCAGCGGCTGTAATCGGCCTCGTAGAGGCTGGCAATCGGGGGGGGCGAGGGGGTCTTTTGGGCCAAGCCCATGGCTTCGAATCTCGTGACGTTTCGCCGCTGGTCAGACTATAGCCGAACTGGACAGTCTCCTGCTCACAGCACGGTATCCGCCTAGAATCGCTTGGCGCTTGGCGCTTGGCGCTTGGCGCTCGCTACTCGCTCCCCGTGTAATATTTTGCGAGATCCGTCTCCTTCATGCGGGTCAGCATGTCCCGGGGGAACTGGCTCATCAGCTCCCAGGAGAGGTTCAGAGTCGCCTCGATGGAGCGGTCCTCCGACTCCCCTTGGCCCACGAAGCGCTGGTCGAAGGCGTCGGCGAACTTCAGATAGAGGCGGTCGCGCTCGGAGAGCTCGTCGGCGCCAATGATCGAGGCTAGGTTGCGGGTCTCCTGGGCGCGGGCATAGAGGGCGTAGAGCTGGCCCGCGACCCGGGGGTGATCCTCGCGGGTGTCGTCCTTGCCGATGCCGTCCTTCATCAATCGGGACAGACTCGGGGAGACGTGCACCGGCGGGTAGACGCCCTGGTTGTGCAAATCCCGGGACAGCACGATCTGCCCTTCGGTGATGTACCCGGTGAGGTCCGGGATGGGATGGGTGATGTCATCGCTCGGCATGGAGACCACGGGCATCATGGTGATGGAGCCGTGGCGCTCGTGGATGCGTCCGCAGCGCTCGTAGATCTCGGCGAGGTCCGAGTAGAGATAACCCGGGTAGCCCTTGCGCGCGGGCACGTCACCCTTGGCGGTAGCGACTTCCCGCAAGGCCTCGGCGTAATAGGTCATGTCGGTCATGACCACGAGCACGTGCCGGTCGAGGTCATAGGCCAGATATTCCGCGGCGGTGAGCGCCGTGCGCGGCAGAATGAGCCGCTCCACCGGGGGATCGTCCGCCAGGTTGATGAACATCACCACGTTGCGCAACACGCCGGAGGAGGCGAACTCGTCGCGGAAGAACTTGGCGTCCGCGTAGGAGACGCCCATGGCGGCGAAGACGATGGAGAAGCTGGTGTCCTCGTCCTTGAGCTTGGCCTGGCGCACGATCTGGGCGGCAAGCCGGTTGTGGGGCAGGCCCGAGCCCGAGAAGATCGGAAGCTTCTGGCCGCGCACCAGGCTGTTCAGCCCGTCGATGGTGGAGACACCAGTCTGGATGAACTCCCGGGGATAGGTGCGGGCGGCGGGGTTGATGGCGGCGCCACCCACCGGCCGGCGCAGGTTGGAGAGGATGGGCGGGCGTCCGTCCCGTGGCTCCCCCAAACCATTGAACTCGCGCCCCAGGATCTCCGGGGACAGGGCGATCTCCACCGGCTCGTCCAGGAAGCGCACCCAGGTGTGCTCCAGGTCAAGGTCTTCGGTACCCTCGAAGACCAGGACCAGCACCTCCCCGTCGGCGGCACGGATGACCTGACCATTGCGGATGGTCCCCGCGTGGTCCTCGATGCGCACCCGGTCTCCGAAGGCTACCCCTGGCGTGTCCTTCACCACCAGGAGGCCGCCGCGGGCCTCGGTCGCCGTCCTGTAATCTTTGATGCTCATGTTTCGTTCAGCCGATAAAGATCATTTTTCCGCGAATGAACGCGAATAGCAGGGAAGGCGCCAAGGGCCGAGGCAAAATAGGAGGACCCAACCTTGGCCCTTGGCCCTTGGCCCTCGGCCAACTCTCCTAGGCCCTCTCTCCCTGCTTCGCATATTCGACCCGGATCTCCTCCATGGAGGCATTGACCTCCACCCGGAAGGCGTGGATCTGGTCCATCTGCTCGCTGGTGTACATCGACTTCAGCCGCCGCATCTTCACCAGGATTGGCAGGCTCTGGAGCTCCGTGACTGGTACACCGATCTCGATCAGGGCGGCGCCCCGCTTGTAGATGGTGATGGCCAGATCCAGGAGGGCGTACTGCTTCTGAGGTGAGCAGAAGGTGTCGACCTCATCCAGGGCGCTCTGTTGCAGGACGCCCTCCTTGACCAGGGAGGCGCCCTCCAGCTCCCAGCGCTGGGCGTCGGACAGGGCCTCAGGACCCACCAGGTTGACGATGCGGGAGAGCTCCGCGTCCCGCGCCAGCAGGGCCAGGGCCGAGGTGCGGCGCTTTTCCCAGTCCGGGTCCACCTCCTGGTGCCACCACTGGGCGGCGGTGTGGACATGGCCGGAGAAGCTGGTCACCCAGTCGATGGAAGGGTAGTGGCGCGCGTCCGCCAGCTCCTTGGACAGCGCCCAGAAGGTCTCGATGATGTCCTTGGTATGGCTGGTGACAGGCTCCGAGAAGTCGCCGCCGGGGGGCGAGACGGCGCCGATCAGAGTCACCGAGCCAGAGCCGGCCCCATAGGTCTCGACCCGGCCCGCCCGTTCATAGACCGCGGCGAGCCGTGAGGCGAGATAGGCCGGATAGCCTTCCTCCACCGGCATCTGACCAAGGCGCCCGGAGACCTCGCGCAGGGCCTCGGCCCAGCGGCTGGTGCTGTCCGCCAGCATAACGACGTCATAGCCCATGTCGCGGTAATACTCGGCCATAGTGACGCCGACATAGACGGACGCCTCCCGCGCCACCACCGGCATGTTCGAGGTATTGGCGACCAAGAGGGTGCGCTCCATCAATTTGTGTCCGGAGTAGGGGTCATCCAGCTCGGGGAAACTCTCCAGCACGTCGACCAGCTCGTTGCCGCGCTCGCCACAGCCCACATAGATCACGATGTCGGCGTTGGACCACCGGGCGATCTGCTGCTGGACCACCGTCTTGCCGGCACCAAAGGGGCCAGGGACGGCCCCCTTGCCGCCCTTGAGCTGGGGGAAGAAGGTGTCGATGACCCTTTGGCCCGTGATGAGCGGCGCCACGCCGTCGTCGCGACGCAGATAGGGGCGGGGCCGACGCACCGGCCAGCGGTGGTACATGCTGAGCTTTAGGCTCTGGCCCTTCGCATTGCGCACCCGGGCGATCGACGCCTCGATGTCGTACTCCCCGGCGGGGGCGATGTCCTCCAGCTCACCTTCGATGCCAGGCGGCACCAGGATGCGGTGCTTGACCGTTAGGGTCTCCTGGACGGTGCCAAGCACGGTGCCTGGTCTCACCTTGGCCCCTGGTTCCAGTTCGGGGTTGGCCTCGAACTCCCACAGTTTCGCGCGGTCCAGGGCTGGCACCGCGATGCCGCGTCGGATGTAGTCCCCGGATTGCAGGGCGATCTTCTCCAGCGGCCGCTGTACACCATCGAAGATGCCTCCCATGAGTCCGGGGCCCAATTCCACTGAGAGCGGCCAGCCGAGGCCTACCGCCGGCTCGCCGGGACGCACCCCATCGGTCGACTCGTAGGTCTGGACGACGGCGGTTTTTCCAGAGAGCGAGATTACCTCGCCGAACAGCCCCAACTCACCGATCTTCACCTGCTCGCCGCTGCGGGCCCCGGGCAGGTCGACGGTGACGATGGGTCCGTTGATGTCGCGGATGACGCCGATTCGCGATTGATCTGTCATGGTCTCATCCGGTGAAGAGGTTGCCGGTATCGAACCCGCTGGGCAGCAGGCGCTCAAGGATCACCTGTTGGACACGCGGGCGCAGACGTTCCAGCCGACCCTCGAAGGTATTGTTCACCCGGATGGCCCCGTCGGCGCTGGTGACCAGCACGCCGCCCAGGGTCTCGATGGGTGTCTCGCTTAGGTTCGCCTTCTGACCCCGGGGGAGCTGTCCGACGATGCCGTCCCAGCGTGCGAACAGCCGCTGATGGTCGCGGGAATTGGCCGAGACCAGCACGGCATCCCGCTCGATCTGGCTGGCGGCCCCGATGATCAAGGCCTGCAGCCAGGTGGTGTAGGCCGACTCGTCGTGCATGAAGCCGCGCATCCGGTCCCCCAGCCGCTGCTCCACGTCCTGGACGAGGTTCCAGCGCATGAGGTCCAGGTGGCTCTGCATCTTGATCTCGCTCGCCTGGACCCGCTGACGGAAGGTCCGCTCCGCCAGGGCCTTGGCGATGGCCTCCTCTCGGGCCTCGCGCAGGCGCAGCCGCTCGGATGCCTCGCGCAGGATGCTGTCGCGGCTGCGGGTGGCCCGTTCCCGATACTCGGCAGCCAGTCGCTCCGCGCGGGCCAGGATGGCCTGCTCCAGTTCTTGTACCTGATTCACGATTTCTCTCCGGATGGAGCGGTAGGGCCGGACTGCAGTGTGGCGGCCCCGAACAGGGCGGCCAGTCGGTCCGCCACCTCGCTGGTGAGGGCGGTCGGGGCGCTGAGCGGCGGCACCGCGATCACCACGATACGTCCGCCCTCGCGACGCACCAGTTTGAGGTTCGGCGAGTCCTGGCCCATCACCGCGTCGTCCACCACCACGAAGGCCTTCTCCCGATTGCGCCTCAGGTCGCGCAGGATGCGGTCTACCTCATCGGGCCCCGGGTTCGCGTGGGTCTCGAACCCGATCAGTCGAAAGCCATCCGCCAGGCTCTCCTCACCGAGGAAGAGCATGCGGGTCGGACGGCCCGGCTCGTGCTCCGTATTCATGGCGCGACTGGGTTCCTGGGGCGACGGGCTCAGATCCGGTTGAGCAACAAGATGGAGATCACCAGACCGTAGATCGCGATACCCTCGGCGAGCCCCAGGTAGATCAGGGTGCGGCCTAGGGTCTCGGGCTTCTCGGTGATGGCTGCCAGGGACGCCGCGCCGATGGGACCGACAGCGATCCCCGCCCCGATGGTGGAAAGCCCGGTGGGGATGCCGGCACCGATGATCGCGAGGCCGAGGCCGGTCGACATCTCGGTCAGGCCTGCCGCGGCCTCCGTGGTCTCCGCGGCGAAAACCTCGTTGATACCGAGCAGCAATAATCCGAGCTGGGCGCCCACAAAGACCACCAGTTGGGTCCCCATGGCCGGCTTGTACCAGGGCCGGATACGGATGGCGAGGCCAGGTCTCATCTCGAGCAGCAGGCCGGAGACGATGAGGCCGAGGATGGCAAAGGACATGAGGGCGACGAGCCAGTACATGGGGTGCTCCTTATGGGCAGTCAGTGGCGGTGAATGAGTGGACGGTGATCAGTGCCGGCGATGGGTCCGGCCGGGGTGCCATGTGCGGCCTCGGGGCGTCCGTTCAGGAAGGCGCCGATTCATGGCGTAGCCTGAGCGGTGCGAACGCGTGTCCCTCCCCCGAGAAATAGCGCGAGAAGCCCTCGTAGTATTGCAGCCGCATCACCTGGATCATGACGATTCCCCCCTCCAGCACTAGCACGAAGACGTTGCCCAGGATCACGGTCACGACGTGGCCGAAGGACCCCATCATGTTTGCCAGGGTGAAGACCGCGATGGAGAGCGCCACGTGATTCAGGCTGAAGGCAGCCACCCGCAGGAAGGACAACGTATTCGAAACGTAACCGATGAGGGTCTCCAGAGTCTCAATGAAGACCACCAGGACCTTCTCCCCGACCGGCGCATCCAGGTGGCGCCAGTTGTACCAGGCCAGCGCCGCCAGGGTCGTGCCCACGAGGGTTGCGGGGGCGGTACCGAAGGCACCCTGGATGCCCAGGTTGAGGCCGCCCCAGACCAGGGAGAGGTAGAAGGCGAGATTGACCAGGCCGTGATGGCCGAAGACGGCGCCCCACCAATTGCCGATCACGGCGCGGTTGTAGATCGCGAGCAGACAGGCGACGACCAGGAAGACCACCCCATAGCCCAGGGCGATCTTGAGCATCAGGATTGGGTCGTGGATGGGGCTCATCCACAATGCTGGCAGCACGTCCTCGTAGCCGAAGAGACTGCCGTAGAGGAAGCCGAAGAACATGGATGCGAGTCCCGCCAGGAATCCGAAGAGCCAGAAACGTTTGAGCTTGGCGCGGAAATACCAGGCCAGCGCGGCGATCACGGCGCCCTGGCCCACGTCGCCGAACATGGAGCCGAACATCAGTAGAAAGGTCACCGCGAACAAGGGGGTCGGGTCGACCTCCCCGTATTCCGGTATCCCATACTGATTGACCAGCAGGGCGAAGGGTTGCAGCAACCGGTTCTTGACCGGCACCGTGGGTACCAGCTTGCGCTCCTCCGCAAGGGGATCCCGCGACTTGATCTCGAAGGGCATGGCGAGTGATTCCCGCAGCCGCGCGGTGAGCCTCTCCACCTCCCCGTTAGGGACCCAACCCGCCAGACGGGCCAGGTGGCCGGCGCTGCGCAGGGATGGATCCAGGCTCACCAGGGGTTCCGCCAGCATCAGGGTGCGGCGCGCCTCCACCAGGCGATCGCGGAAGCCCGCGGACCAGTCCGAGAGCCGCTGATGAAGGGCCTCGCGCTGGGCGCGGATGTCCATGCGCTGGGCATCGAGATCGCCGCGGATCTCCTCCGGCTTCTGGTCCAACTCCAACGGGATCGGGATGGGCTGGAAGCCTGCGGCGTTGAGCACGGCCGAGAGCTGGGCCTCCTTGGTCCCAGTGGGGCCGACGATGACCACATGGGCGTTCTCGCCGCGCTGCATGTAGACATGCAGCAGATGGCCCGCGAGACCTACGGCCCCTTCGAGCTGGCGCAGGTTCTCTCGCGGGACTATACCGACGTAGAAGTCCAGGAAGCGGGTCTTGCTGCGGAGCATTCCGAGGTCGATGTTCAGGTGCTGGAAGTTCGAGAGCGCCGCCTCCTGCTCCCGCACGAAGCGGTCCTGGTCATCGAGACGCCGCAGGTCCTCCTCGTAGCGCGAGGTCTTCTCCCAGATCTGGCCGAGCCAGTCGTTCAGGCCGGTGAGCTCGGCGAGCTCGATGACCCGTACCTCGGAAAGCTCGGGATCCTGCACGCCCGGGATCAGCTTGGCGATCTTGTCCAACCGGGAGCGCGCCTGGTGGTAGGTATCCCGGTAGTCCCGCCCGGGGAGGCTGCTCAGCTCGGACTCCACGGGCGGGCGTGTGTCGGGGTGGAAGCTCTCCGTTTCCGCAAGGGCCAGGGACGCCTGAGGCAGGTCCTCGGTGAGGACCAGCAGGCGCACATGTTTCATGGGGCGTGGCCGCAGCATGGTTGGCAACTCGCGGGGCTTGATCGAGTGGTTGGGGCGCGCTTGTGGTCCGGGGGTCAGGCGGCCTTGGTCCCGCCCGCGGCGCCCGCCCAGGGACAGGTGGGCTCGGTAATCTCGAGGGCGATATCCACCACCTCGGAGGAGAGGTTCAGCAGCCGGCCTTGGACTAGGGCGTACAGCAGGAAGAGGTCCATCTCCCTGAGCATCAGGTAGGCCAGGGCCCGCGCCACGCCCGAGGGGCTATGGCGCAGGATGCGGCGGGCCTCGTGCGCCACATAGCGCCCCATGTGCCGCTGTACGTCGATGACGGTATGACTGTCCGCAAGGAGCGCAACCAGAGGCGGTGGCAGTGACTCCAGCACCCGCTGGAAGGTCTCGATGTTGACCAGGCCGAGCAGCCGTTCCCGGTGCAGCAGGCGCAGGGAGGGAACCAGCTGGAAGAAGGTCTCGGAGGGCGAGAGCTGATAGGAGAAGCGGAAGCGCAGGAGCCACAGGAGACCGATGCGGTCCAGCTCGGTGCCAATCAGATGCTGCAGCGGCTGCAGATTGTCATCGTGGAACTGCATGACCTGACGCACCAGACCGGCGTAGTAGCGCTGGTCGATGGCCGCCTCCAGGGCGAAGGGCTCGCGCCGCTGCTCGTAGATCTCTCGGGCCTGGCGCGCGATCAGGCTATGGGGTCCCGCCTCGAGCAGGCGCAGGAGCTCCAGCACGTTCTCGGCCCGAAACAGATCCTGATCGGGCAGGCTGATGTTGGGGGGCAGATCGAACAGGTTGTCCCGGATCTCTTTTTGGTCCAGGTCGTGGAGCTTGCCGCGGATCAGGGTCTTGAGGTTGAACAGGGCGTATTTGCGGCCCCAGGCCAGAACGATCGCACGCTCCGGCGCGTTCATGGGCCTGACGAGTATCTGCAGTTCCGAGAGCAGCACCTGGATCAGGGTCTGCTCGATGGCGCGGCTGCGGCTCTGGGGGCTCAGCTGATCATCCAACAGGGGGGACAGATGAAATCGTTCCGCAAGCTCCGGGAGTTGCATCTGGGATAGGCGCCCGATCGCATCCGGATCGAGCAGCTGAGTCGCCATTAACGCGACCCGGGTGTTCAGGTAGGCTTTCTCAGCTGAGCTCATCGCGCGGGTTTGGGAGATATGCCGTCCGGAGGAAGGACCTGGGGTTTCGCCTAGCGGTTGGGATCGATCAGGACCTGGAAGGCCGCATCCAGGGCCTCGTCTTCACGCTGTTCCGCCTGGTCCCGCAATTGGACGTGGCGCTCCTCGTAACGGCGGCGGAGCTCGGCGATGTTCTGCTCGGCCCGTTCCTCGGCCTTGGCGATGTAGGAGCGATGCAGGTCCGGGATGCGGGCGGTGAAGCGTTCGTTCTCCGTTTTGGAGTCGGCCATGGCCTTGTGGATCACGCGCTCCTGCTCCTCCTCTGCCTGCTGGGCGATCTTTTCCGCCCGCATCTCGGCGGCGAGGAGTCGTTGCAGGGTGTCGTCCATCGGGGCTTCTCCCGGGGGCTGATCTAGGGGGCTGGGCTAAGGGTAAGGGCCGTTACCTTAGCGTAAGGCTGGGCAAAAATCCCGCTCGATCGTAGTGTATCTTGCGCCAGGTCAGAATCCTGGCGGAGGCCAAGTCTCCGGGATCCCGACGAGGACCCGTCCGGGTCAGGGCCGGGTGAGGCAGGCGATGAGGTCCAGGGTGATGCGGGCGGATACGCCCCAAAGGCGCTCCCCCTCGAACTCGTCGAAGAAGACCAGCTCCCGGGCCTCCGGGTGGCCCGGTGCCGGGTAGGTGAGCAGCCGATGACCATCCGGCCGGACCAGCCAGCCCAGAGGAATGCTGAAGATGCGGGCGACCTCCCGCGGCTCCGGCTTGAGCCGCTGGGGCCAGGGGACGCAGCCCACGACGGGGGTGACCAGATACTGGCTGACGGTATGCAGGGGGCGTAGCTCCCCGAGAAGGTCCACCTGAGTTGGTGGCAGGCCGATCTCTTCCTGCGCCTCGCGCAGCGCGGTGGCTGTGCAGCTCGGGTCCGCTGCCTGCCAGCGCCCGCCGGGGAACCCGACCTCGCCACTGTGTCGGTCCTGCTCATGCTCCGCGCGGCGGATAAAGATGAGGTGCCAGGCCCCGTCGAGGCGATAGAGTGTCAGAAGCACGGCCGCCCGCAGAAATGGACGTCGGGGGGTTGGCGTGTCAAGGTCAGCGGGTGGTGCGGCGCGGCAGCCGTTGGGCCGCAGGCGCGCACGGATTGCCTCGCAGCTCAGCTGGTCGATGGGCGGTTGCTCGATGAGCGGCCGGTCGTTGGGTGTCCTGGACTCCACGGTCCCAAGCTTAGGCCAGGTTGGGGCCCGAGGGGAGGGGCCCAGCCAGGCGCGTCAAGCCGACTGATGACTAAGGGTGGGCGGCGCGGCGCCGGGTACCTCGCGTCGGCCCCCATCAGGCTTGGAGCTTGGCCCTCAAGAGCGCGTTCACCTGCTGCGGGTTGGCCTTTCCCTGGCTTTGTTTCATGACCTGGCCGACGAAAAAGCCGAATACCTTGTCCTTGCCCGCCCGGTACTGGGCCACCTGCTCTGGGTTGGCGGCGATGATGGCGTCGATGAGTGGCTCGATGGCGCCGGCATCGGTGATCTGTCGCAGCCCCCTGGCCTCGATGATCTGGTCCGCGTCCCCCTCGCCGCCCCACAGGGACTCGAACACCTGCTTTGCAATCTTGCCGGAGATGGTCCCGTCCTGGATGCGCCGGATCAGGCCGGCCAGGCGGGGGGCGGAGACGGGGCTTGCGGAGATTTCCAGGCCGGCCCGATTCAGGGCCGCCGCCAGCTCGCCGAGGATCCAGTTGGCCGCGAGCTTGGGCTCCCCGGTCTCGCCTGCCACCTCCTCGAAGTAGTCGGAGAGCTCCCGGCTGCCGGTGAGCAGGTTGGCATCGTATTCGGACAGCCCGTACTCCACGTGGAAGCGCTCGCGCTTGGCGTCGGGCAGCTCCGGCAGGTCCGCGGTGGCCTCCGCGATGAAGGCGGCGTCGATCTCCAGGGGCAGCAGGTCGGGGTCGGGGAAGTAGCGATAGTCGTTGGCCTCTTCCTTGGTGCGCATGGGGCGGGTCTCGTCGCGGTCCGGGTCGTAGAGCCGGGTCTCCTGGATGACCTGGCCGCCCCCCTCCAGCACCTCGATCTGGCGCTCCACCTCGAACTGGATGGCCCGCTCCAGGAAGCGGAAGGAGTTGATGTTCTTAATCTCGGTTCGGGTGCCGAAGGTCGCCTGGCCCTGGGGCCGCACGGAAACATTGGCGTCCATCCGGAAGGACCCTTCCTGCATGTTGCCGTCGCTGATCCCGATCCAGCGCACCAGTTGGTGAACCTTGCGGGCATAGGCCACCGCCTCCTGGGGTGAGCGCAGGTCGGGCTCCGAGACGATCTCAAGGAGCGGCGTGCCGGCCCGATTCAGATCGATCCCGGTATAGCCGTGAAAGTCCTCGTGCAGCGACTTGCCTGCGTCCTCCTCCAGGTGGGCCCGGGTGACGCCAACCTCCTTGAGGGTCCCGTCCTCCAGAAGGATCTCGACCTGCCCCTCGCCGACGATGGGGTGCTCGTACTGGCTGATCTGATAGCCCTTCGGTAGGTCGGGATAGAAGTAATTCTTGCGGGCGAAGACCGAGCGCTCCGCCACCTCCGCGTCGATGGCCCTGCCGAAGCGGACCGCGAGTCGAACCGCCTCGGCGTTCAGTACCGGCAGGACCCCGGGAAGGCCGAGGTCGATGGTGCAGGCCTGGGTGTTGGGCTCGGCCCCGAAACGGGTGGGGGCGCCTGAGAAGATCTTGGACTGGGTGGCGAGCTGGGTGTGGATCTCCAGCCCGATTACGGTGTCCCATTGCATTGGTGTTTTACCTTGGGCGGCATGAATAAGCGCTGCAGAACCTTAATTATAGGGCTTTTCTCATGACTATCAGTGATTGACCTAGCGACTCTGGTTTATCAATGAACTCGCAAAACCCGAAAAAGCGTGTCCACCGTTGCTGTACATACGCCGGCGGAATCATCGCCATTCCGTATTCGGCCTTAGGTTTTGGAGCAAAAATAAAAGAGCCATTGTCGTAGCCGAGAAGGGCGGCTTCGAAATCGTCGAAAGATTCAGCGGCGGCTTTCTGCCACGGATGCGTGAAAACTCCGTGGGCTCTTAGCCGTTGGCTCTCCTCAATGAACGATCTGGGCAGTGTTGAGGCGACAATTAATCCCCCGGGGCGGAGAATCCTTGCAAACTCTTCAACCCAGCGGATATGTAGATCCTCTGGGAGATGGGAGAAAACTGACCAAGCATAGACTGTATCAAATGTCGATTCCGAAAAATCAAGAGGAGGATATCCGTCTATTAGTCGAAAATTGCCCTGAAGCGTTTGATTACAGGTCTCAATCGCTATAGTAGAAACGTCCACGCCGAAGAGATTGGTCGCACGCACCTCCTTTAAAAAAAAGCGGATTATTCTGCCCCATCCACATCCGAAATCAAGGATGCGCGTCCCAGGAGCCAGTTTCTCGGTCCATCTGCCAATCGACGATTTGATTTGTTGGTAGATTGCAAGACCGCTTCGAAGATTTGCCTCGCCAGAGGTTCCGTTGAAGGCGAGTTGAACGGAGTCCGGTGGTAACTCGGGGATGAAGATATCCTCCGGGACTGGGTTGTCATTCTTGGGGAGCAGTAATTCCAGCCACTCCAAGTCGCTAATGTTAATGTTGCGAAACAGGTCGACCGGTTCTCGTCTGGTATTGTTCAAAAGCGCCCCCCTAACGTCCTCGCGTTATCTACTTGTTTCAACCCGGATGCCTTAATCCCCGGAGAAGCTTTTTTCCGTTCATCTGCATCCGCGCGCATTTAATCGCATGCCTCGGAGAAATTTTTACCGATTGGGTTACTGAAACCGAGAAGAATCAACTCTTGGAACTGCGTGCGACCGTGGGACCCGCGGAGTGGGGCCGGGATTCTAGCTTGCGGCTTAGGATTGAGTGAAAAACAAGTAATACATACGCTCAGCTAATACCGTGCGCATCGACGACGTAGTTCCAATGACCGAGGACGTCGTCATGGCGAATGAATCTGTCCTTGAGGTCGCGGAACGTCTCGGAGCATTTGCG
>JBGSUY010000504.1:0-2583 GCA_041753195.1 Chromatiaceae bacterium | reverse complement strand
CGCAAATGCTCCGAGACGTTCCGCGACCTCAAGGACAGATTCATTCGCCATGACGACGTCCTCGGTCATTGGAACTACGTCGTCGATGCGCACGGTATTAGCTGAGCGTATGTATTACTTGTTTTTCACTCAATCCTAAGCTCTCGAAGGCGGTCAAATTGGGCGATACAGCCATCGAGCTTGCGCTCATCGCGCAGAATTTGACCAACGATGCGTACTATGAATTTCGGCCCGATTACGTCTATGCGAAGCCAGGAAACGTCTTTGATCGACGCATTTTTTTCCAGCTGAGCGCAGACCTTCCAAGCCTCTTCAACTAAAGCGGCCAACGCACTCGAGCGGCTAACAGGAGGATCGGCCGCTTGGTCACAGCTCCTCCCGGTTCCGCTTGTGCTCCTCAGCCAACCGCTGATCCTTACTGCAGCGCCAGCCAGGCGCTGATGGTCGCGAAATTTTCATCGGTGACCTGGGCCACGGCATCTCGCATCATCTGAGACAGGCCGTTGCTCCGCCGCGCGTCGCGAATATCGCGCATCTGGCGCAACAGATAGCTGGCGTTCTGGCCCGCGATGACCGGATAGTCCGGGCTCACCGGGTAGGTGCCGTACTCCCCGTGGCAGACCGGGCAGCCCTTGGCCTCGTAGAGGGCGGCACCAGCGGAGCCGGCGGCGCTCAGCGGCCCGCCGCCGAGCACAAGGCCCGCGATGAGCATGCTCGGCATTCCGCGGGGCAGACCCTGGCTTCTCGATCTGCGCAACGTCATGGGCTCATGCCTCCCTGAAAATCTCCACCCCCCGGGCTCCGCTCCGCCAAGGCCGGTTCCACGGGCGCCGGGGCGACGCACTCGGGGCATTCGCGCAGCAACCGGAAGCCCACGTCATCGGTGCGGCGGAAGGCGGCGTTCCAGTCCCGAAAGGCCGCCGTCAGACGCTCCGGCCCATCGCTCCAGCCCCCGTTGCGGTAGACGCGCCGGCGGGTCTCGTAGATGCCATCGCACTGGGCATAGGAGCGCGCGGGGTCCGGGTCGCGCATGGAGCAGGTCCACTCGCCGACGTTACCGATCATGTCATGGAGGCCCCAGGGATTGGGTGGGAAGGAGCCCACCGGGGCGGTCTGCTCGCCGTCCCAGGTGCTCCCGCATCCGTCACAGTTGGCGAGACCCATGCCGATCGTCTCGCCCCAGGGGTAGGCCGTGATGGCTCCCGCCCGGGCGGCGTGCTCCCACTCGGTCTCGGTGGGCAGGCGATAGCGGGCGCCGCTGCGCCGGCTCAGCCACTTGGCAAATCCCAAGGCATCGTAGACGTTGACGTTGATCACGGGCCGCTCGCCCCGGCCCCAGCCCTCGTCCTCCGGGAGGTCGCGCTGGGTCTCCCGGGCGAACCGGTCGTAGGCCTCGAAGGTGACCTCGTGGACGCCGAGGTAATAGGGGCCAAGACAGACGTCCTCCAAGGCACTCTCGGCAGGGCCCAGCCCTTCCGACGGTTGGTAGCAGGCCCCCGGCATCAGGACCAGCTCAAGACCGAGGGTCGGGTCCGTCAGCCGCTCGGGCGGTAATGGACCCTCTCCGGCGCCGCGCGAGGGCGGGGCGAGAGCGGTGAGCCGCCAGGTGGATAGATCGGGGCCTCGGGAAGCGGGTGGGACGATGATGGCTGGAACCGATCGGGCACAGGTCAGGTTCGCGTTGCAGTTCGCATCGAGCGCTTCGGCACCGGTTGCGACCTGTAAAAGGACCGCGAGGCCGAAGATCTTGCCAATCCGCCGGCAATTGGAATTGGGGAATACGCTCAGCAACGGATGATGTCGTCTAGATCTCAGGGGAACCATACTGTGTGCCCCCTGTCCAGTCCTTCCACGTGCACTCCTCCCGGTCAGCACCCGTCATCCTGATAGACGGGCTCACCAGTCTCCGGCTCCCGCTTTACCTCTCCGTGCTCATCCGTGATCTGCTCTCGGATGAACATCATGGAATCGATGCGATCGAACTCCTCTTTCATCGCGCGCCTGACATCGGAGTCACGCAGGCCCTCGTAGATGTAGACGCGCCCGGATTGCTCGGCCTGTTGCTCCGCGGCGCTTGGATCGAACAAGCGGCGAAGCTCGATCTCTCGGGTATCCGCCGCTATGGCCGGGCTGGCCGCAGCCAACAAGAGAGGTAAGATATGTGACTTCATACTGTGCCCTCTTTGGTCCACCGATTGCGCTGACTCGGAAGCTCCCAGTGCCTTTGCCTGCCATCGCCACGGCTCAGTGTCGGATAGGTCTGGTGGAGATGCGGCACCTCCCTGTGGCACGGCAGGTTCTCATCGAAAAGGCCCTGCCCTTAGGAGTATCGATGCTGATTCGTATCCCTTCCATAGGAGCGACGGGCTAGCTCAACCGGGCTAGGGGCTCGCCATTGAGAGCACTTAACCAACAGCAACGCTTCGATATACTTGATAAAGTTGCCTCTGTTACGTTTGGTGTGGGTAGGGCTCCAGTCCGGTTCGGGTCTGAGTGGCGAAATACCTGTTGCTGTTGCGCCGCAGGCGTTCTCAGGCCGCAGCGGCGCCATCGCGGCGCAGTGTGGGGAAAGTCTGAATGAGT
>JBGSUY010000503.1:0-4230 GCA_041753195.1 Chromatiaceae bacterium | reverse complement strand
CGCAAATGCTCCGAGACGTTCCGCGACCTCAAGGACAGATTCATTCGCCATGACGACGTCCTCGGTCATTGGAACTACGTCGTCGATGCGCACGGTATTAGCTGAGCGTATGTATTACTTGTTTTTCACTCAATCCTAAGGGCCGATGCGATACTCGACGCCGTATTCAATGGGGCGGGAAAAGGCAGGCCCGGAATCGCCGGCAAGCCCTTGCAGATAGGGGGTGACGCCACCACCGGCCGCGGTCTCGTGCTGGTGCGTCCGGTACCGCGAGAGGGATGACCATGGAAAGGACACTCGATCAGCAGCGAGCAGCGTTCGCGTGGGAGTGCGCGACTGCGGGCATGAGCGCCCCGTACGCGAAGGAATACAAAACCCTGGCCAAAGGTGCGCCGGCCCTGATCATGACGAGCGGTCTCATGCCCACCCTCGCCTTTTACAGTGGCAAGGAGCAGGCCCATCGCACCCTGCTCGACGGCGTCACACGCTGGCTCGCGCGGCGGATTTGGGATCAGCAGCTGCAACCTGGCCAGGGTCTCCAAACCTTCTCCCCATTCATGGCAGGTCTCCACGACGCGGATTCCCAAACTTATCTGCGCGCCACCGACGAGGCCCTAGAGATCCTCAAATGGATCCGCCAGTTCGTGGACGCAGTGTGAGGGGATGACGCCATGACCCAAGCCGCCGTCATTCAGCGCGTCGCCCAGGTCGCCGGCAACTTCGCCGACGCCGCGCCCGGCCACCGCTTCAACCTCTACTTCCCCATCTGGCGGGACGACTGGAGCGCCGACAACAATCGTAAGAAGGACGCCATCGCGGACTGCACCCGTATCCCGCCGCGGGTGGCCGAGCTGCTCGACGCCCTGCGCGGTCGACAAGAGGCACTCTTTGGCGCCTACGCCGAGGGGCTGCGCATCTCGGCCCTCTCCACGGCCCCCTTCGCCACCGGCCTGGGCAACGAGCACCCAGTGAAGAACGGCTTTTCCTTTCTTACCCCCTACGGCCTGCCCTATCTCGCCGGCTCCGGCGTCAAGGGCGTCCTGCGTCGGGCCTCGGAGGAGTTGGCGCTTTTTCCGCGGGAGTATGCCGGTGAGACCCTCACCCCAACCCCTCTCCCGGAGGGCGAGGGGCTGACCCTGCTGGATGTCTGGTGGTTGTTCGGTTTCGAGGGCGCTTCGGGCGCCTGGTGGCCATTGACCGGGAAGGAAGAGAAGAACCTGCCCGAGGAGGCCAAGGCGGGGCGGGACGCGCTCCATGGCCGTTTTCTGGATCACTGCACTAAGCTCGCTGACCGCCCGGACCTGCCGGCCTTCATCTGCCGGGTCCTCCCGCCGGGGAAGGATCGCACGCGCTATCTTGCCGACCCGCGGCAGTTCCTCGATGAGGTCGACAATCTACGCGGCGGTATCCAAAGCCGCGGCGCGTTGACCTTCTGGGACGTCTTCCCGAAGCCGCCCAAGCGCTCGCTGTCTGTCGAGATCATGACGCCGCATTACACCGACTACTACCAGCACGGCGGCACCCCCAATGACGCGGGACAGCCCAACCCCATCCCCTTCCTCGCGGTCCCATCCGGGGCCAGCTTCGACTTCTATGTCACCTGCGCGGCGCAGGGCCTGCCAGAGGTGTTGCGGCAGAGCTGGAAGGCGCTGCTACAGGCCATTTTCGACCACGCCTTCGACTGGCTGGGCTTCGGCGCCAAGACCGCAGTTGGTTACGGCGTCATGGGCCGCGACCGCAGCGCCGAGGAGGCGCGGCGAGAGGCTCTGCGTGCGGCAGCGGAGCAACTGGAACGGGAGGAAGCGGAGCGTCGCCGCCAGGAGCAGGAGGCAGCCAAGGCTGCCCAAGAACGTGCTGCCTTTGACGCATTGCCAGAGAGCGAAAAGGCGCTGCGCCGATTTGAGGATGGCATAGCTGTCTTCGGTACCGGTGCCCCTCTAGGAAAGGACCGGTATCCGGAGTTCTCTGGGCTTGTGAACGCGCTCGCGGAGCAGGCCCAGGCTTGGCCTGATGCGGCCGAGCGTCAACGCGCCGCTGACCGCCTCCGGGATGCATTGGACCGTTTCGGATGGTCGGCCCCAGGGGTCAAAGCGGACAAGCGAAAGAAGCAGGAAACCAAACGCCGTAACCAGCTCGATGCTGTCATCGCTGGCCACGCCTGACCGGGAATCGGAGGTACGGCGCTGATGTCCGAAACCATCCTCCTCTGCACCGTCGGCGGCTCCCATCAGCCCATCCTCACCGCCATCCGCGAGGTGGCACCCGCCTTCGTCACCTTTTTCTGCACTGGCGCCGACCCCGCAACCGGCAAGCCGGGGTCGCGTACCCAGGTCGCGGGGAAGGGGACCCCCGTCGAGGTGGTCCGCCATTGCGAAGTGGTAGAGCGGCTTCCCAACATCACTACCCAGGCCGGTCTCGCGGGGAACGCCTTCGCGGTCTACGAGGTCCCCGCCGATGACCTGGACACCGCGGTGCACCTAATGCTCGCTGAGATCGACCGGCTGCGGGCGACGTACCCCGAAGCTGCGCTGATCGCCGACTACAATGGCGGCACCAAGACCTTGACCGCGGCGCTGCTGGCCATTGCGGCGCTATAGCGGCTCGGAGTGGCGCTGCGGCTGGTCGCGGGCGCCCGGGCGGACCTGGTCAAGGTTCATGATGGCACCCAGTCTAGCGGAACCGTCGGGGTTGAGGGCATCCGGCTGCGCCGAGGCATGGCCCCCTTCCTCGCCGCCTGGGACCGGTTCGCCTACGGCGAGGCCGCGGAGCGGGCCGCTCGACTGGCTAACCTATCCGCCGAGGCCAAAAAGTTGGAGGATTTGCGCGTCGTGCTGGCGCGGGACCGAGCGGCCGGCAACAACCAGGCCGGCGGCGAGCTGGCGGGAATCTTGGCCCCCTTGCTCAAGGAGGCTATCGCGAATTGGCCCGCCGCAGAGTCGCGGGAGCTGGCCGACCTCGCCGACGAGATCTATGGCTTCATCGGCTGGTCCTCGTCCAAAAAGAGAAAGGAGCGGCAGGAGCTAATCGCTGCTCTGAGGTCGAAGGCCTGAGGTCACAGCACAGCGCGCAGCACCCATGATCGAAAAATCACAAATCGGGGCGGCGGTGCGAGCTCTCGCCGAGGCGGCACGGCCCGAACGGATCGTCCTCTTCGGCTCCTATGCGCGCGGCGATGCACAGGAGGACTCGGACCTGGACCTGCTGGTGATCGAGTCGGAGGTGGCGGATCGGGCCCGGGAGATGGTCCGCCTGCGGCGTGTCTTGCGCCCGCTGCGCATTCCGGTGGATGTCCTGGTCTTTTCGAGCGATGACGTCGCGCGTTGGGGCGATCAGCCCGGCAGCGCTTTGTACTGGGCGCTGCGGGAGGGGAAGTCTGTCTATGGCTAAGCCGTCACTCGCCGAGACCATGCCAGCAGCCCCGGCAGCGCCCTGGTGTGCTCCAGGGTCCACATCTTGATGCAGTCGGAGGCGCGATGCGGCTCGTCACCTTTCTCGGCACCGGCAAGTACAGCGCGACCCGCTATGTCCATCCGAGCGGCGAGGGAGTCGACACATCCTATGTCGCGGCCGCCATCGCGCAGCTCTGGGGCGTGACGGATGTGCTGGTCCTGGCCACGCAGGAGGCTGAGGCGACCCATGGTGTCGGCCTCCGCGATGCCCTGTCTGACAGGCCCTGCCCTCAGTTTCGGAGTATTCCCGCTGGACGCACGGAGGCAGAGCTTTGGGAGCAGTTCGAGACCCTGCGCGAGGCGCTGGAGGGCGATATCCCCCTGATCCTGGACATCACCCACGGGTTCCGCTCTCAGCCCTTCTTCGCGGCGGGTGCCCTGGCGTACCTGAGGATGGCCGGGACCCTGGAAGGCCGCGAGGTCCGGGTGCTCTACGGGCGATTCCTGCCGGATGAGCCGGAGGTCTCCCCAATCTGGGACCTTACACCCTTCATGGACGTGCTGGACTGGGCCCAGGGTGCCACTCTGATGGTCCGCGCGGGCCAGGCCCAGGCCCTGGTCGAGGTGGCGCGTCGCAGCGATCGGGAGCTACGCCGTCGGCTGGCGGCGTGCGGGCACAAGTCCTTTCCCCCGACCGATCGGCTGGTGCGGGCGCTGGAGACGTTCGCAGACGACCTGGCGACGGTGCGCATCGCCGCGCTCACCACGGGGTACGCCCAGGATGATCGGTCGAAGAAGGGCGTCGAAGGCAGTGCCGCGGGGCTGCTCGCGGCATTGGACG
>JBGSUY010000502.1:0-4514 GCA_041753195.1 Chromatiaceae bacterium | reverse complement strand
GACGAGGCCACCTCGGCCCTGGACGGCGAGACCGAGGGCCGGCTCCATCAGGCCCTCGCGGCCTTCCTCCAGGGCCGCACCACCCTGATCATCGCTCACCGCTTAAGCGCCGTGCGCCAGGCGGACCGGGTCTATGTGCTGGAGGACGGCCGGGTCGCCGAGCAAGGGCGCCATGAGGACCTGATCCAAGGGGACGGACTTTACGCGAGCCTCTATGCCCACCAAGCCGGTTAGATCGCCCTTGGGCCGCACCGTCGCGAGCGGGTTCCGGCCCGCCTGGTGGCTGCCCGGACCCCATCTGCAGACCATCTGGCCCAGCCTGGCCCGGCGCCGCCCGCGCCTCCCCCTGACCCGGCGCCGGATCGAGCTCAGCGATGGGGACTTCATCGACCTGCGGCTTGGCGAAGGCGGAAGACCGCGCGTCCTGGTGATCCACGGGCTCGAGGGGGACCTCCAGTCCCACTATGCCGGCACCCTGCTGGATCGGCTGGCCCGGGCGGGCTACCAGCCTGTCTTCATGCACCTGCGGGGGACCTCCGGCGAGCCCAACCGGCTCGATCGCTCCTACCACTCGGGCGCGACGGAGGACCTCGCGGAGGTGCTGGCCGCCCTGGCCGAGGATCCCGAGGGCGCCCCCCTGGCCGCCATCGGCTTCTCGCTGGGCGGCAACCTGTTGCTCAAATACCTCGGGGAGACCGAGCGGCCCCTGATCGTGATGGGGATCGCGGTGTCAGTCCCCTTCGTCCTGCGGGACGCCATGCTGCGCCTCGACCTCGGCGCCTCCCGCCTCTACCGGACCTACCTGATGGACAAGCTCAAGGCCGCCTTCCGCCGCAAGTTCAGTGACCGGCCCTGCCCACTGCCGGTGGCCATCGACCGCATTCGCGACTTCAACCAGTTCGACGACCAGGTCACCGCACCCCTGTGCGGCTTCGCCGGGGTCTTCGACTACTACAGCCGGGCGAGCTGTCGCCAGTTCCTGCCGCGGGTCACCACCCCGACGCTCATCCTCCACGCCCTCGACGACCCATTCATGTTCCCGACCACGGTTCCCATGGAGCACGAGCTGGGCCCCGGCGTGACCCTGGAGCTCAGCCGCCACGGCGGCCACGTGGGATTCGTCGCCGGCGCCCTCCCCTGGCGGCCGGTCTACTGGCTGGAGGGGCGGATCCTGGAATTCCTCGAAAGCCCCCACCCGGCCTCAAACATGGCGGGGCGAGGCTGCCCCGTGGCGCCGGCTGAGCCCCTGTAGTCGGATTTCACGCCGACCAGGACCTCTCAGGGGACCTCCAACCCCGGCATGCCATGATAGCCGGGCAGCGCCGCGAAGCGCGCGAGCCAGGCACGCACCGCCGGATAGGGGCCGAGCGCGACCCCCGCCTCATCGGCCAAGGCCGCGTAGGGGTAACAGGCGATGTCCGCGATGGTGGCAACCTCCCCCTCCAGCCAATCCCGGTCCGTGAGATGGCCCTCCAGGACCTCCAGACCCGCGCGCCCCTCCGCCTGGCAGGCGGCCAGGTCGAAGGGCCGATCAAAGCGCAGGACGGATCGCGCCCTGGCCAGGCCATACAGCAGTTCGTTCTCGGACAGGGCCAGCCACTGCATGACCCGGGCCTCCCCGACCGGATCGGAAGGCAGCCAGGGCCCCTCGGGGCGATGCGGGTCCCCGTAGCGGCGCCCGAGATAGACAAGGATGGCCAGGGAGTCCCAGAGGCGCAGATCCCCGTCTTCCAGCACCGGGATCTGGCCGCGGGGGTTCAGGGCCTTGAAGGCGGGGGTCTGGGTCTCCCCCTTGCTGCTGTCGACGGGCACCCGCTCATAGTCGAGCCCGAGCATGCCGAGCAGCAGGCGGACCTTGTAGCAGTTCCCGGAGAGCTCGAAGTCATAGAGCCGCATAGGAAGAACCTCGGTCGGATTGGCGTCGGCAGGACTTTAGCAGACGACCGCGTGCGCATGGCGTCGGGGCGCCGCTCCTACGACCCGAGCGCAGGGCAGGGACGACCCCGGAAAGCGAAGCGAAGACGGCCACTGGATCGGCGGCCTTTGGGGGATCTGAAGCGGGACACGAGACGCCAAGTCGCGACCCCAAGCTTTGAAACGGAAAGGGGCGGGCCGACAGGAGATCACGTTAAGCCCGGCGCCGCTCGGCGACGATCCCCCCGCTAGGGCCCAAGAGAGCCCGTCCTTGGGCCCGGAGGCTAGACGCCCAAAGGCCCCGGGCGGAGGGCCCCGGGGCCCGGGAGGCGCAATCAGCGGCAGCCGCCGTAGCCGTGGCCACAGCAGCCGAGGACGCGCGTCTTTAGAATCGCCTTGTTGTCGGCGGGATTGAGGTCGGCCTCCGCCGCCGTGACCTTCGCCCGGTTGATCAGGAGGCCCGGATGCTTCGGCCGCACCACGATCTTGAGCTGCTTCTCAGCCCCGCCTGCGAGGTTGCCCAGCCAGCAGCGCACCTTGCCTCCTTCAATCAGCCGGCAGCGCTTCGGCATCGAGACCACCCGCACCGTCGCCGGGAGCCAGTCGCGCACCACGACCTTGGTTGCGTCTCCCGTACCCCAATTGGCGACGATGAGCTTGTAGGTCAGGTCCCTACCCACCCGCGCCGGGTTCGGCCAGGCGTGCTTGGTGATGGCGAGGTCCGGTTGCTCGCTCACCGGCGCGCCAGCGTACTTGGCGATGAAGATGTCCAAGTACTGTGCCGCGTCAAGGGTGGTCTCATTTTCCTCGCCGGCGCCGAAGGTGGCGGTACCTTCAAAGCCACCGACCAACGACGCGTTGCCGGAGGCGTCCAAGGCGATGGCCCTGACCTCGACAAAATCGCCACTAGCCGCGGAGCGCGCCCACAGGAGGGTCCCCTCCGGGGCGTACTGAGCGACGAAGACATCGGTGTCGCCTACCCCGGTGAGGGTGGTCTCGCTGGGCTCGCCGGCGCCAAAGGTGGCGTCACCACCAAAATTCCCCGTCACCAGGGCGTTGCCTGCGGCGTCCACCGCGACACCTGCGGCCGAGTCGCCAGAGCTACCGCCTGCCGAGCGCGCCCAGCGCAGGGCCCCGTCCGCGGCGTACTGAGCGATGAAGACGTCGGTGAAGAAGACGCTTTCGCTGCTCAAGGTGGTCTCATTTGGCTCGCCGGCACCGAAGGTGACGCTGCCCTGAATGAACCCCATTACCAGGGCATTTCCGGCGGTATCGACCGCGATCCCATTGCCCGAAACGTGGCCGTTCGCCGCCGAGCGCGCCCAGCGCAGGGTCCCGTCCGGGGCGTACTGTGCGATGAAGATGCCGTCACCCGCCAGGGTCGTCTCATTGGCCTCGCCGGCGCCGAAGGTGGCACTGCCCAAATAATACCCCGTCACCAGGGCGTTGCCGCCGGCATCCACCGCGACGCCTCGGCCCCCGTCGCTAGAGCTACCTCCGGCTGAGCGGGCCCAGATTAGGCTCCCATTGGGGTCGTACTTGGCGACGAAGATGTCGGGGCCCGAAAACGACGGGACGGTAAGGGTTGTCTCATTGGCCTCGCCGGCGCCGAAGGTGGTGCTGCCATTGAAGTGCCCCGTCACCAAGGCGTTGCCGGCGGCGTCTGCCGCGATGCTGAGCCCCTCTACAACGGAAGTAACGCCCGCCGAGCGCGCCCAGCGCAGCGACCCGTCCGGGGCGTACTGGGCGATGAACATGGCGTAGCGGCCGGTGAGGGTCGTCTCGTTTGGCTCGCCGACACCGAAGGTGGCACTGCCCAAAAAAGTCCCCGTCACTAGGGCGTTCCCCGTGGGGTCCACCGCGACGCCACGGCCCAGTCTATTTTGGCTGCCGGTAACCGAGCGCGCCCAGTGCAGGGTCCCGTCCGGCGCGTATTTGGCGATAAAAACCTGGTCATATATGACCCGGCCATCAGGGTCACTCAGGGTGGTCTCATTGGGCTCGCCGGCGCCGAAGGTGATGCTGTCGGTAAAGACGCCCGTGACTATGGCGTTGCCGGCGGCGTCCACCGCAATGTCGTTTGCAATTTCATTGCCGCCGCCGCGCGCGGAGAGCGCCCACACCAGGTCCCCCGGCACGGCGGCCTGCGCCCTCGGCGCCAGGGATCCAACCGCAATCAGCGCCAGGCACCCGAGGAGTGCCGCGCCACAGGTTGTCTTGCCGTCCATCGCTGCCTCCCCATCATTCGAGGGTATGAAACCCAACGCAGAACAATGCGCTCGGGGGCCCTGCAACGGGACGCGCCCGTGCATCGCCCTCCACGCCAGATCGGCAACAAAAACGTGCCGTGCACCTCGTCGCAGTATGGACGACGGATCCGCGCGCATGTCCGAAGCACATAACGCTGGTGGGCTGTTCTATTGATCTGGGTCAGATGAGGCTTCGTTTCCGCGAATGCGCCTAAGGATTGAGTGAAAAACAAGTAATACATACGCTCAGCTAATACCGTGCGCATCGACGACGTAGTTCCAATGACCGAGGACGTCGTCATGGCGAATGAATCTGTCCTTGAGGTCGCGGAACGTCTCGGAGCATTTGCG
>JBGSUY010000501.1:0-3734 GCA_041753195.1 Chromatiaceae bacterium | reverse complement strand
CCGCTCCGCGGGCAAGGCCGAGGCCTCCTACCTCGCCGAGCTGCAGCGCGCCATCGCGCGCCACCAGCGCTTCCCGGATGACGCCCGCAAACGGCGCAAGACCGGGGTCACCACCCTGGCCTTCGTGGTCCAGGGCGACGGGCGTATCCGTCAGGTGCGCGTCGCCAAATCCTCCGGGGACACCAGCCTCGACGAAGCCGCCGTCCAGGCCCTGCAGCGACTGAACCGGTTCAAGCCGATCCCGACGGTCATTGGCCGCCAGGAGTGGGCCATGCGGGTGCCCATCCGCTTCGATCTCAGGTAAAGCGCGCCACCGGAACCGACGCACGAGGACCCGGGATGGTTTTCCCTTAATCCAGAACCCATCGTTCTCCATCAGCATCCAGCGATTCACTGAATTACCAGGAGCGCACCATGGCAGCCCTCAGCCTGGACCATATCGTCCCTCTGCAAGAACAGCTCAATGCCCACCCCGTCTACGGGGCCTTGCGGGATCGTCGCGATCTGCGGATCTTCATGGAGCACCACGTCTTCTCCGTCTGGGACTTCATGTCCTTGGTCAAGTATCTGCAGCAACGAATCGCCCCTGCCCAGGTCCCCTGGATGCCGACCGGGGACCCCAGCCTGCGTTATTTCATCAACCAACTGGTGCTGGGGGAGGAATCCGACAGAGTCCCCGGGACCGGGGGACAGCCTCGGTACGGGAGCCATTTCGAACTCTACTGCCGGGCGATGGACGAGATCGGCGCGGACGGGTCCCTGCCCGGACGTTTTCTCGAGCTTGTGGCCGAGCAGGGGATCGACCGGGCCCTCTACTCCGATCTGGTCCCCCTACCCGCCCGTTATTTCACCGAGACCACCTTCTGCTTCATCCGCGAGGACAAGCCCCACCTGGTGGCGGCGGCCCTGGCGGTGGGCCGGGAGCGGTTGATCCCAGGCATGTTCCGCCAGTTTCTCGATCGGATGGGCCCCGGGGCGGAGGAGGCCCCGACCTTCCACTATTACCTCAACCGCCACATCCACCTCGACGAGGACGTCCATGGCCCCCTCTCCATGCGGCTGCTCGGCACCCTGTGCGCGGGCGATCCCCAGCGGATCGAGGAGGCGGAGGCCGCGGCGGAGGAGGCCATCTGCGCCCGCATCCGTTTCTGGGATGGGGTGCTGGACGCCATCGAGACCCGGCGCCCGGCCTGAGACCCGTGAACACCCCGGACAGTGATCAGCGGTTCGAGGACGCCCGCCAGCTTTGGGCGGGCCGCTTCCAGGCGGTGCTGACCACCCATTCGCTGGCGGAGCCGGGCTACCCCTTCGCCTCCCTGGTGCCCTACTGCCTGAACCGGGAGGGGCAGGTCCTGCTGCTCTTGAGCCACCTCGCCCAGCACACCAAGAACCTGTTGGCGGATCCGCGCTGCGGCCTCTGCGTCGTCCAGGCCGCCGAGGGTGACGTGCAGCAGAGCCTCCGCCTATCCTGTCCAGCGGACGCCGAGCCCGTGGGACCTGCCGATGCGGACAGCCATGCCAGATGGTTCCGCTACTTTCCGGCCAGCCGAGCCTATTTCGCGGAGCTCAACTTTCGACTCTATCGGGTCCGGCCCAGACGCTTCCACTTCAACGGTGGCTTCGCGACGGCCCGCTGGCTCGGCACGGAGCGGATCCTGCGTGCCTCGCCCTTGGACGGAGCCCAAGAGGCCCACCTGCTGGCGGCCCTTGGGGACCTGCCTGGCCGTCTAGCCGAGCACGACAACCCATCCGGCTTGACTATCCGACTCGCCGGTGTCGACCCCTGGGGGCTTGACCTGGCCTTAGGGGAGCGCCTGACCCGCGTACCGCTGCCCGGCCCCTTGAGTACCCTGGACTCCCTGCGCGACGCCGTGCTGGCGGCCTGGAATGTTCGGTGATCGCTCCCCGCAACCTGACCGATCCCCATCGTGGCGTTGATTCGTCCGGCGCCGCCTCCACTCTTGGGGTACGGTAATTCCGACAATTCGATTCAGCTTTTTTGGAGGTAACGCGATGACGACGGCTGCTGTTAACGTCCCCCTCGACAACGAGGGCTTCCTCGTCAACCGTGACGATTGGAGCGAGGAGGTCGCGGTCGAGCTGGCCCGAGCCGACGACTTCGAGATGACCGAACAGGTCATGGAATTCATCCTCAAGGCCCGTGCCATGTACGACGAGGACGGGGTGGTACCCCCCATCCGCATCTTCGCCAAGAAGCAGAAGGTCACCACCAAGGACCTCTACGACATCTTCAAAAAGGGCCCCATGAAGCTGATCTGCAAGTGGGGCGGCCTGCCAAAACCCACCGGCTGCGTCTGATCCCCTCCCATCGACTTCTTCGCCGGCCAGCGGCGGTTCCGGCGAAGCCTGTCGAGTGCGGCGCTGCCGGGTTAGCCTTCCCGCCTCGACGGGAAGGACCGAGGCTCAATGTACAGCGTCACGAAAGAGATCCACTTCTGCTACGGTCACCGCCTGCTCGGGCACCCGGGCAAGTGCCGCCACCTCCACGGGCACAATGCCCGGGCCGTCATCCGATTGGAGTCGCATTCCCTGGACTCACTAGGACTGGTGGTGGACTTCAAGGAGATCGGCGACTACGTGAAGTCGTGGCTGGATAAAGAGATCGACCACAATCTGCTGCTCTTTCGGGAGGACCCGGTGCTGCCCCTGCTGCAGGCGGCCGGGGAGCGGGTCTACGCCATGGATACCAACCCGTCGGCGGAGAACATCGCGCGGCTCATCTTCGAGCACGTGGCGCGGGGGGGCTTCCCGGTGGTGGAGGTGGCCCTGTTCGAGACCGAGTCCGCGGTCGCCAGCTACCGGCGGACCTGAGCACCGCCGATACGCAGCCCCGGTGGCGTCAGACCTCGCCACGGTTATAGTCCGGCTGGGCGGTGATCCTGTGGATGCTGAGGTCGGCTCCCAAGTACTCCTCCTCCTCGCTGAGCCGCAGACCCATCAGGGCCTTGATGGCGCCGTAGATCGCAAGACCGCCGCCAAACGCAACAACGACCCCGGTCAGGGTACCGGCGAGCTGTCCGCCAAAGGTCACGCCACCCACACCACCCAAGGACTGGAGGCCAAAGATCCCGGCCGCGACGCCTCCCCAGACACCGCACAGGCCATGCAGGGGCCAGACACCCAGGACATCGTCGATCCGCCACTTGTTCTGGGTCAGGGTAAAGGCATAGACGAACAGCGCCCCAGCCACGGCGCCGGTCACCAGTGCCCCCAAGGGGTGCATGATGTCGGAGCCGGCGCACACCGCCACCAGACCGGCCAAGGGCCCGTTGTGCAGGAAGCCCGGGTCGTTCTTGCCGGCGACCAGCGCCGCGAGGATGCCGCCGACCATCGCCATCAGGGAGTTCACGGCCACCAGACCGCTCACCGCCTGCACCGTCTGGGCGGACATGACATTGAACCCAAACCATCCCACGGTGAGGGTCCAGGCCCCCAGGGACAGGAAGGGTATGGATGACGGCGGGTGGGCGGTTATGCCGCCGTCGGCGCGATAGCGCCCTTGGCGCGGTCCCAACAACAGCACCGCGGCGAGCGCGATCCAGCCCCCCACCGCATGCACCACCACGGATCCGGCAAAGTCATGGAAGGGTGCGCCGAAGCTGCCCTCGATGAACCCCTGCATGCCGAGGTTGCCGTTCCAGGTCATCCCCTCGAACAATGGATAGACCAGGGCCACGATCAGGGACGAGGCCAGTAACTGGGGGTAGAAGCGC
>JBGSUY010000500.1:0-5438 GCA_041753195.1 Chromatiaceae bacterium | reverse complement strand
CATGCCTGTTTTTGCTCCTGCTGGCATCTGCCTTCACCACGGAGGGCCTGGGGATTCACTGCTTCTTTGGCGGCGCGGCTCGCGTCGATGGCGTCCGCGATGGCATGGAGGGCCAGATCCTTGGCCTTGGTGCTGGCACGGGTCAGGTCCCGGGAGGCGACACGGGCGCGCCGGCCCAGGTCGGCCATGTAGGCGGCGATGTCGGTGATCTGAGTGTGGTTCATGGTCGGTCGATAGCAGTGAATGGCCCCGGCTAGGCCTGGATGGGAAACGCTGATAGTCGCGGAGCTTATCAGCTTCACCAATGCCTGGCAGCCGTAAAGAATTTGACCAATACTACCCAACCAGTCCGCTCAACCACTGTCTTAATGGCTATCCTTTCCGGAAAGCCGGTCAAGAATGGGGCCCTGGCCTGGAGTCAGCGAGCCCCGCGATCAAAACCACTTGGAGGTTCCATGCAGAAGTCACTCTTTATAGACCCCGTCAAGTGCACGGGTTGCCTGCAGTGCGAGATGGCCTGCTCCTACGTTCACGGCGCGTCAATCAACCCATCCAAGTCGCGCATCAAGGTCTTCAGCTTCGAGCACGAGGGGCGCAAGGTCCCCTACACCTGCACCCAGTGCAGCGAGGCCTGGTGCCTGCACGCCTGCCCGGTGGACGCCATCCGGCTCGATCCGCTGACCGGGGCCAAGGTGGTCCTGGAGGCCACCTGCGTGGGCTGCAAGGTCTGCACCATCGCCTGCCCCTTTGGCACCATCAACTACATGGCCGATGTGGGCAAGGTACAGAAGTGCGACCTATGCGACGGGGACCCCGCCTGCGCCAAGGCCTGTCCCACGGCGGCCATCACCTATGTCGACGCGGACTGGACCGGCCTGGGGCGCATGCGCTCCTGGGCCGCCCGCGCCAATTCAGCGGCGCTCTGAGCAGGAGACCACCATGGCCTGGAACAGACAGATCCTGCGTGTGAACCTCACCACCGGCACCTGCACCCCCGAGCCCCTCAACATGGAGTGGGCACTCGACTATCTCGGCTCCCGCGGCTTGGCGAGCAAGTACCTGGTGGAGGAGGTCGACCCCCGGGTCGAGCCACTCTCACCGGAAAACAAGCTCCTCATGTCCACCGGCCCACTCACCGGCACCATGGCCTCCACCGGCGGACGCTACACGGTGGTCACCAAGGGGCCTCTGACGGGCGCCATCGCCTGCTCCAACTCCGGTGGCTACTTCGGCGCCGAGATGAAGTTCGCGGGCTGGGACATGATTATCTTCGAGGGCCGCTCGCCCAAGCCCGTCTACCTCTATCTGGAGAACGACCAGGCGGAGCTGCGCGACGCCAGTCATCTATGGGGCAAGAGCACCTGGCACACGGAGGAGACCATAAAGGCGCAGCACCAGGACCCCCAGATCCGCGTCTCCTCCATCGGACCGGCGGGCGAGAATCAGATTCTCTACGCCTGCATCGTCAACGACCTGCACCGCGCCGCCGGGCGCTCGGGGGTCGGTGCCGTCATGGGCTCCAAGAACCTGAAGGCGGTCGCCATCCGCGGCACCAAGGGCTTTGGCGGGATCCGCGACTTCCCCGAGTTCCTCAGGGTCACTACGGAGAAGAAGCAGATCCTCGCGGACAACGCGGTCACCGGCCAGGGCCTGCCCAAGTACGGGACCCAGGTCCTGATGAACGTGATCAACGAGATCGGGGCCCTGCCCACCCGCAACCACCGGGACGTCCAGTTCGAGGAGGCCAACCGGATCTCGGCCGAGGCCATGCACGAGCCGCGGGCCTCCGACGGCAAGCCCCACCTGGTAACCAACGCCGCCTGCTTCGGCTGCACCATCGCCTGCGGGCGCATCTCCAAGATCGACGAGACCCATTTCTCCGTCGTCAACAAGCCCGAGTACTGGGGCGCCTCGGGGGGCCTGGAGTACGAGGCCGCCTGGGCCCTGGGAGCCGCCAATGGGGTGGGCGACCTGGAGGCCCTGCAGTACGCCAACCTGCTCTGCAACGAGGTGGGCATGGACCCCATCTCCTTCGGCGCCACGGTGGGCGCGGCCATGGAGCTCTATGAGCTGGGGATCTTGACCGATGCCCAGATCGGGCTTGAGGCCCCCTTCGGCTCCGCCCAGGCCCTGGTGACCCTGGCGGAGATGACCGCCAAGGGCGAGGGCTTCGGACGTGAGCTGGGTCAGGGCTCCAGGCGGCTCTGCACCAAGTACGGCCGCCCGGATCTCTCGATGACCGTCAAGGGTCAGGAGTTCCCGGCCTACGACTCCCGCGGCATCCAGGGCATGGGACTCGCCTATGCCACATCGAACCGAGGCGCCTGTCATCTGCGCGGCTACACGGTGGCCTCCGAGGTGTTGGGGATCCCCGTCAAGACCGACCCGCTGACCACGGAGGGCAAGCCGGCCCTGGTCAAGGCCTTCCAGGACGCCACCGCCGCCTTCGACTCCTCGGGCCTGTGCATCTTCACGAGCTTCGCCTGGAGCCTTGCGGACATCCAGCCCCAGATCCAGGCCGCCTGCGAGGGGGACTGGTCCCTGGAGCGGCTCGAGCTGGTGGGGGAGCGCATCTGGAACATGGAGAAACAGTTCAACCTGGCGGCCGGCCTGACCAAGAAGGACGACAACCTGCCGCCGCGGCTGACCACCGAGCCTGCCAAGACCGGCCCCGCCAAGGGCCTGGTCAACGGGTTGGACGTGATGCTGCCGGAGTACTACGAGCTCCGCGGCTGGGATACGGAGGGGGTCCCCAGGTCCCAGACCCTGGGCCGCCTGGGGCTCTGAGCCCACCCCGAGGCGTAGGAGGGCCGCCCTCGGCCCGATTGGGGCGTCTTCCAGAGCCGTATCTGGACGACGCCCGGTCGCGGCGGGGCGCCGCTCCTGCGGTGGCCTAATCCCTCGCCGCGAGTAAAACCCATGAAACACCTGATCCTGGGCAATGGTCCGTCCGGCGTCATCGCCGCCGAGACCCTGCGCCACACCGTTCCCGACGCCGAGATCCTACTCACCGGCAGCGAGGACGCCCCGCCATACTCCCGGATGGCCATCCCCTATCTGCTGGAGGGCCAGATCGACGAGGCCGGGACCTACCTGCGTAAAGAGCCAGGCCATTACCAACGGCTGGGGATCCAGGAGCGGCGCGGACGCGCCGTGGCCCTGCACACCGACCAGCGGGACGTCCTGTTCGACGACGGCAGCCGGGAGACCTACGACCGGCTTCTGATCGCCACCGGCTCCCACCCGATGCGCCCCCCTATCCCCGGCATCGATCTCCCGCAAGTCCTCACCTGCTGGACCCTGGAGGATGCCCGGGCCATCGCCCGGCTGGCCCGGCGGGGCAGTCGGGTGGTGCAGCTCGGGGCCGGGTTCATCGGCTGCATCATCATGGAATCTCTGGCCGCCCGGGGCGTTGAGCTGACCGTAGTGGAGCTGGGCGACCGCATGGTCCCGCGGATGATGACCCCCAAGGCCGGGGGCATGATCCGCCAATGGGTCGAGTCCAAGGGGGTGCGGGTCATCACCCAGGCCGGCATCGACCGGATCCACCCGGCCGAGGGCGAGGCACTGCGGGTCCACCTGACCACCGGCGTTGCCCTGGACTGCGACCTGCTCATCGTCTCCGCCGGTGTGGCCCCTAACGTGAGCTTCCTGGAGGCGACCCCCGTCCATGTGGCCAAGGGGGTTCTGGTCGATGACCGCATGGCGACCTCGGTCCCCGGGATCTTTGCCGCGGGCGACGTAGCCGAGGCACCAGACATCTTCACCGGCGCCCACCTGGTCTCCGCCATTCAGCCCAATGCGGCGGACCAGGCGCGGGTGGCGGCGCTGAACATGGCGGGCCAGGACGTGCGTCTGCCGGGGGTGCTCGCGATCAACGTCCTGGACACCTTGGGACTTGTCTCGTCCTCCTTCGGCCAGTGGTGGGGCACCGAGGCCAAGGACGGGGTGGAGTTGGTGGACGAGGACCACCACCGCTATCTCAGCCTCCAGTTTCAGGACGACGTGCTGATTGGCGCCACTGCCATCGGGCTGACCCAGCACGTGGGCGTGCTGCGGGGGCTGATCCAGGGCAAGACACCCTTAGGCTCCTGGAAGCGGGTCCTCAAGGACTCGCCCCTGCGCTTCGTGGAGGCCTATGTGGCACGCAGCCAGCAGCCTACGGCGCTCGTGCATTGATCTTGCTTGCCACATGCAGATCACCCTCAAGCTCTTCGCCACCCTGGGGGACTACCTCCCCCGGGGCAGCCGCAACAATCAGGTGGAGTTGGAGATCGCCACATCGGATACCGTGCAACAGGTCCTGGACCGCCACCAGCTTCCCGAGCGGCTCACTCACCTGGTGCTGGTCAATGGGGTCTTCGTGCCACCAGGGGAGCGGGCCTCACGCCGACTCGAGCCTGGCGACCAACTGGCGGTCTGGCCGCCCATCGCGGGCGGCTGACAGTTGCACCCCGACAAGCAAGGTGGCTGGGCCCTGGAGCGGGAGATGTCCGCCACGCCGGCGGACCTCGAGCGCGGGTTGGAAGCGGCCTTCCCGGGGGCGGTCGAGGGCGGCCCGCTTACGTTCCGAGCCAGCAGGAACGAGGTCATCATGGAGGTGGAGGCGATTCCTGGACCCGATCGGGTGATCGCCCTGCTGCGCCTGCCCACCCTGCGGCTGCGCATACGTTTTACCACCGGGGACGCCACCGCAAGGGCAAGGATGCTGGAGCGACTCGATCTCGCCATGCGCCGGGGCGGCGGCTGACTCGTTAGGACGCCTTGACCCGGCGGCGCGACTGCCGCGGTCGCGCCCTGGACAGGCACGCGCGCCAGGTCCCATCGTTGACCCCAAGCGCGATGGAGCACTTGTTCTTCCCGAGCGCAGGTCGGCGCATCGGTCGGAGTGCAGGTCCACCTGGACCTCTCCTGGAACCTCAACTGCGTATGTTGTCAGTCGGAATCCCGACCCGCGCGCGATCCGTATCTTCTCGAGGGACACCAGCATGCCAAATTCTGCCGGCTGCGGCGGCAAAGTGCCGTCCTTATCCATCACCCAGGCCCGAAAGATTCTATTGGAGACGGTGACGCCCGTCGAAGGCTGGGAGATGGTCCCTATCCGCTCCGCCCTCGGGCGGGTCCTCAGGAGCGATGTCGTCGCCCCCTTCGACGTCCCGGCCCACGACAACTCCGCCATGGACGGCTTCGCCGCGCGGGCCGCGGACCTGACTGCCGAGCAAAACCCGCTGGAGCTGATCGGCACCGCCTACGCCGGAGCGGCCTTCTCGGGCCTGGTGGGGCCGGGACAGACGGTTCGGGTGATGACCGGCGCCATGCTGCCCCCCGGGGCAGACACGGTGATCATGCAGGAGGCCACCCGGTTCGAGGGGGACCGCGTGGTACTGCCCAGGGTCGACAAGCTGGGCCAGAACGTGCGGCGGGCGGGGGAAGACCTG
>JBGSUY010000499.1:0-16988 GCA_041753195.1 Chromatiaceae bacterium | reverse complement strand
CGGACCTGGAGACCGCCCGCCGCGCCTTCGAGCCCTTCAGCACCGCGGCCGCGGATCTCGCCCAGGCAGAGCACCTCCACCACCGGGAGGGCATCACCATCTACCAGTGCCCCATGACCCCGGTGCTCGGCACCGCCCGCTGGCTGGCGCGCTCCAACCAGCTCCGCAATCCCTTCTTCGGCTCGGCCATGCTCGAGTGCGGCGAGGCGGTGGAGTGATCGACCGTCTCATCCACTGGTCCCTGCACAACCGCTTCCTGGTCATCAGCGGCTTCCTGCTGCTGTGCGCCTGGGGCCTGGTGGCCCTGAACCGTGTCCCCATCGATGCCATCCCGGACCTCTCGGAGAATCAGGTCATCGTCTACGCGGACTGGCCTGGGCGCTCCCCCCAGGAGGTGGAGGACCAGATCACCTATCCGCTCTCGGTCTCGCTCCAGGGGCTGGCGGGGGTCCGGGCGGTGCGCGCCAGCTCCATGTTCGGCTTCGCCTTCCTCACGGTGATCTTCGAAGATCGGATCGACCCCTACTTCGCCCGCACCCGGGTCCTGGAGCGGCTGAACTCCCTGGGCGATCTGCTTCCCGAGGGGGTGGTGGCCCGCTTGGGGCCAGACGCCACTGGCCTGGGCTGGGTCTACCAGTACTACTTGAAGGACGTCTCCGGTGAGCAGGACCTGGGGTCGCTGCGCACCCTCCAGGACACCTTCGTCCGCTACCAGCTCGCGGCGGTGCCCGGGGTGGCGGAGGTGGCGAGCATCGGCGGCTTCGTGCGCCAGTACCAGGTCGAGGTCTCCGCCCTCCAGCTCAAGCGGCACGGGGCGACGCTGGGCGACGTCATGGACGCGGTGGCCAAGGCCAACCTCAACGTCGGCGGCAAGACCATCGAGGAGAACGGGGCCGAGTTCATCGTGCGCGGGGTGGGCCTGGTGGAGGACACGGCCGACTTGGAGGCCATTCCCATCCTGCCCCACAGCGGCTCGCCGCTCTATCTGCGCGACGTGGCGACGGTGCGGATCGGCGGCGACTTCCGCCGCGGCACCCTGGATGTGAACGGGCGCGAGGTGGGGGGCGGCATCGTCGTGATGCGCTCCGGGGAGAATGCCTACCGGGTCATCCAGCAGGTGAAGGAGCGGATCGCCGCCCTCGGCCCCGGACTGCCCCCCGGGGTCAGCGTGGTGCCCTTCTATGACCGCAGCGAGCTGATCGAGCGGGCCATCGGGACGCTGAAGGATGCCCTCACGGAGGAGATCATCCTGGTCACCCTGATGCACATCCTCTTCCTCTTCCACTTTCGCAGCATCCTGATCGTCACCCTGCCACTGCCGGCCTCTATCCTGATCGCCTTCATCCTGATGGATCAGGTTGGCATCCCGTCCAATATCATGTCGCTGACGGGTATCGCCATCTCCATCGGGGTGCTGGTGGATGCCGGGATCGTGATGACGGAGAACGTGATCCGCCACTGCGAGCGGGCGGAAGACCGGCTGGGGCGGCGCCTCACCCCGGCGGAGGTCTTTGATCAGACCCTGAGGGCCGCCACCCAGGTGGGCCGCCCCATCGTCTTCTCCATGCTGGTGATCATCCTGGCCTTCGTGCCGGTCTTCCTGCTCACCGGCCAGGAGGGCAAGCTCTTCCATCCGCTCGCCTATACGAAGACCTTCGCCCTCATCGGGGCCACCCTGCTGGCGGTGACCGCGGTGCCGGTCTTCGCCACCCTGCTGGTGCGCGGGCCCTTCAAGCCGGAGTCCAAGAACTGGCTGATGAAGTCCCTGCTGCGGCTCTACGACCCGGTGCTGGACTGGGCCCTGCGGTTCAGGAAGATGGTGCTCGCCCTGGCGGCGGCGCTGCTCGCCCTTTGCCTGGTGATCGCCTTCGGCCTGCCGCGGGCGGTCAACGAGCGGCTGCCGGAGCCGGTCGCCCGTTACACACAAGGATTCGGCAGTGAGTTCATGCCGACCCTGGAGGAAGGCTCGCTCCTCTTCATGCCGGTGCTGCTTCCCGCCACGGCGCTGACCGAGGTCAAGCGCATCATGGCCTGGCAGGACCAGGTGATGAGCAGCCACCCGGCGGTGGCCTCGGTGGCCGGCAAGCTTGGGCGCTCTGACAGCGCGACCGACCCGGCCCCGGTGGAGATGATCGAGACCACCATCCTGCTCAAGCCCCCCGCGGAGTGGCCGCCGGGGACCACCAAGGCCTCCATCATCGCGGACCTCTCGGAGCGGCTCATTCAGGTCCCGGGCTATGTCCCCGGGTTTCTGCAGCCCATCGAGAACCGCATCCTCATGACCAGCACCGGCATCCGTGCCCAGGTAGGGGTCAAGATTTTCGGTGACGACCTGGATGCCCTGCAGCGCAAGGCCTTCGAGGTGGAGCGCGTGATCAACCGGGTCCAGGGGGCCACCGGGGTGGCCCCGTCCCGGGTCCAGGGCAAGCCCTATCTGGAGATCCGGGTGCGCCGGGAGCTCCTCGGGCGCTATGGGCTCAGCGTCGCCGACGTCTTCCGGCTGGTGGAGGCGGGGATCGGCGGGGTCACGGTCGGCACCACCATCAAGGGGCGCGAGCGCTGGCCCATCCAGGTGCGCCTGGAGCAGGACGACCGGGGCGACATCGAGCGCCTGGGCGAGATCCCCCTGGTGACCCCGTCCGGGGCCGTGGTGCAGCTCCGCCAGGTGGCGGACATCGCCCGGGTGGTGGGCCCCAACGAGATCCAGAGTGAGAACGGCCGCCTGCGGGTTTTCGTCCAGGCCAACGTGCGGGATCGGGACCTGGGCGGCTTCGTGGAGGAGATCAAGGAGCGCATCGCCCAGGAGGTGACCCTGGAGCCGGGCCAGACTATCGCCTACGCCGGGGAGTACGAGAACCAGCTCCGGGCCCGCTCGACCCTGATGGTGGTCTTTCCGGCGGTGCTCCTCATCATCTTTTTGACCCTGACGATGACCTTCCGCTCGGTGGGGGAGGCGGCCCACGTGATCCTGGCGGTGCCCTTCGCGCTCACCGGCGGGGTGCTGCTCCAGGCCTGGATGGGTTTCAACTTCAGCGTCGCCGTTTGGGTGGGCTACATCGCGCTGTTCGGCACCGCCATCCAGACCGGTGTCGTCATGGTCACCTATCTGGAGGAGGCGGTGCAGGCCAAGACCCGGGAGCTCGGCCGAGCCCTGAACCGCGACGAGCTGATCGCCGCCGTCAAGGCCGGCGCGCGCCTGCGCCTGCGGCCCAAGGTGATGACCGTCGCCACCACCATCGCCTCCCTCACCCCCATCTTCTGGCTCCAGCGCACCGGCGTGGAGATCATGCAGCCGCTCGCTACCCCCGTTGTGGGTGGCATGCTCTCCAGCCTGCTGCACATCCTGATCGTCACCCCCGTCATCTTCGCCTGGCGGCGGGAGCGGGGTCTGGCCCGCGCGGCCTAGGGTGGGGGAGCTCGGCCAGGTTGCGGAAATTCCGCATCCCTGCAATCCTCGACTTCATGCGCACAACACTGACGATCAACAACCGCGGCTCCATTACCCTTCCAGCCAAGCTCCGCAAGGCGCTTGGTCTGAAGGCCGACGATCAGCTCATTGGGGAGACGACGCCTGAGGGGTTGCTGCTGCGTCCCGCCGTCACCCTGCCCGTGGAGGTCTACACGCCGGAGCGCGTGCGGGAGTTCGACGAGGCCGAGGCCGAGCTGGCGCAGGTGTTGACCCCCCTGGGGGATGCCTCGGAGAGGCCGGCGCGCCCCGCACCGCGTCGCAAGCGAGCACCCTGACGGGCGCCTGAGCTAGGATGCGCATCTTCCTGGACGCCAACATCCTGTTCTCAGCGGCCAAGTCCGCCGACGCCGTGCGCGAGCTGTTGGGGAGGGCCAGAGCGGCGGGGCATCGTCTCTGCGCCGACGCCTATGTGGTGGCGGAGGCGCGACGCAACCTCAGCATCAAAGAAGGGGCCGCGATTGAGGCGCTGGAGGGGCTGCTTGGCGTGCTCGAGGTGTCTCCCCACACCAGCGCCGCTTTGCCGCCCGAAGTGAAGGTCCTACTGCCGGAGAAAGACCAGCCCGTGCTGGCCGCGGCCGTGACCATGGGCTGTGATGCCCTCGTGACTGGCGACAGAACCCACTTCGGTGCCCTCTACGGCACCGTTGTCCTCGGCGTTAGCATCGACTCCCCGCGCGGTCTTGCGGAGGCACTTGCCAACCCTTCGTGATCCGAGGCCACGGATCGCGCGACGTGCTCTGGTAGGATGGGCAAAACGAAGTGTGCCCAACAACCTCGAACGGAAGCGAAAGCACCGGCGGTGAACCAACCTCAGACCCCCGAGCAACGCGCCCTGCTGGAGATCGACCGGCTCCTCACCGCCGCCGGCTGGGCCGTCCAGGATCTGCCGAGCGCCGACATCGACGCCGCTCGCGGCGTCTGCCTCCGCGAGTTTTCCATGGCCCCGGGTTTCGGCTTCGCCGACCGACTGCTCTATGTGGACGGCAGGGCCGCCGGCGTCATCGAGGCCAAGCGCGAGGGGGCCACCCTCACGGGGGTGGAGATCCAGTCGGGCCGCTATGCCCGGGGGATGCCAGCGGAGCTTCCCGCTTGGTGCCGACCGCTCCCCTTCCTCTACGAGTCCACGGGTGCCGAGACCCACTTCACCAACGGGCTCGACCCGGAGCCCCGGGCCCGCCCGGTCTTCGCCTTCCATCGTCCCGAGACACTCGCCGCCTGGCTCAGCCTCCTGCCCGCCGTCTCTCATGACGAGGCCTCGGGGGTGAGGCTCCAGCCGCCTACCTTCCTTGCCCAGGTCCGGCACCTGCCGCCGCTCGTCACCGAATGGGCTGACTTCAAGCTCTGGCCCGCCCAGACCATCGCGATCTGCAACCTGGAAGCCAGCCTCGCCCAGAACATGCCCCGCGCCCTCATTCAAATGGCCACGGGTTCCGGCAAGACCTTCACCGCCATCTGCTTCATCTACCGGCTCATCAAGTTCGCCGGCGCGCGGCGCGTGCTGTTCCTGGTGGGTGAGCCGCACCGCGGCGAACGCCCGGCCAGGGATGGGCGGGCTGGACTTCAAGCGAAGCAGGGATTGCGTAGCGACGAAGGCGGCAACCTGGGCCGGCAGACCAAGAAGGAGCTCGACCAGTACGTCTCGCCCGTCAACAACTACAAGTTCGGCGAGGAGTACATCGTCCAGCACCTCACCAACAACAACCTCGACAAGACGGCGCGCGTCTGCATCTGCACCATTCAGCGCATGTACTCGATGCTCAAGGGCCGCGAGCTGTCGCTGGAGGACGAAGAGGTCTCCGTTGGTGCGGCTTCAGCCGCACTCCTGGCCCCCGAGCCCCTCGACTACAACCCCGCGTTCCCGATCGAGACCTTCGATGTGATCGTCACCGACGAGGCGCACCGCTCCATCTACAACCTGTGGCGCCAGGTGCTGGAGTACTTCGACGCGCACCTGATCGGCCTGACCGCCATGTCCAACTCGGGAAGCGCCGCAGAGCCGTCGCGATCGGGGCGCGCAGTAGGCTATGCGGCGCTTCCCAAGCAGACCTTCGGCTTCTTCAACCACACCCTGGTGATGGAGTACGGCCACCCGCAGGCGGTGGCCGACGGCGTGAACGTCAACTACGACGTCTACCGCATCACGACCGCGGTCACCGAGGCCGGCAGCACCGTGGAAGCCGGCTACTGGCTGCAGGTGCTGGACAAGCCCACCCGGGCCCGGCGCGACTGGCAGCTCGACGACGACTTCGAGTACGCGCCTGAGGAGCTGGACCGCAGCGTGCAGACGCCCGACCAGATCCGCACCATCGCCCGCACGCTGCGCGACCCCTGGCAGACCGACCTCTCTCCCCAGCGCCAGGAGCTGCCCAAGACGCTGGTCTTCACCAAGGAGCGAGGCGGATCAAGCGAGCATCCGGTGGATGCTCGCCCGCCGAGCGACCACGCCGAGGCGATCGTCGGCATCCTGCGCGAGCAGTGGGGCCTCGGCAACGAGTTCGCCCAGAAGATCACCGACCGCACCACGGGCCAGAAGCCCGAAGAACTGATCGTCGCCTTCCGCAACAGCTACCACCCGCGCATCGCCATTACCGTGGACATGATCGCCACCGGCACTGACATCAAGCCGCTGGAGATTGTGATGTTCATGCGCGCTGTGAAGAGACGTTCCTTCTGCGAGCAGAGTACCGGCCGTATTGTGCGCGAGCACCAAACGCTACCCAACGCAGCCCGCGCAGGCTGACCAAATGGACGCCGAATGACTGCAGAAACCCACACCCAACTCGCCAACTTCATCTGGAGCATCTGCAACCTGCTGCGGGGGCCGTACAAACGCAACGAGTACCGCAAGGTGATCCTGCCCCTGACGGTGCTGCGCCGTTTCGACTGCCTGTTGGCGCCGACCAAGGCTCAGGCGCTTGCCGCGCACCCGAGCATCAAGATCAAGCCCGAGACGGTCATCCGCAGCCTGCTCGAACAGGTCACTGGACGTCCCTTCTACAACCTGTCGAAATTGGACTTGCCCAAGCTCCTCGACGACCCCAACCAGCTCGCGCCCAACCTCAACGCCTACATCAACGGGTTCTCGCGCAATGTCCGCGAGATCATGGAGCGGTTCGCGTTCGACCAGCAAATCGCCCGCATGGCCGAAAAGAACCTCCTGTACGAGGTCATCAAGAAGTTTGCTTCGGTGGATCTGTCGCCGGACCGGGTGGACAACATCCAAATGGGCTACGTCTTCGAGGAGCTCATCCGGATCGGCGCGGAGCAGTCGAACGAGGAGGCCGGCGAGCACTTCACCCCGCGCGAGGTCATCAAGCTGATGGTCAACCTGCTGCTCTCTCCAGAGCAGGATCTGCGCAAGAGCCACGTCGTCAAGACCATCTACGACCCGGCCTGCGGCACCGGCGGTATGCTCTCGGTGGCCGAGCGCTACATCCGCGACCTCAACGCCGACGCCGATCCCCACCTGTTCGGCCAGGACTGGAACGACGAGTCCTGGGCCATCTGCAAGGCCGACATGCTCATCAAGGGCGAAGACGCCGACAACATCGTCCTCGGCGATAGCTTCACCCGGGACGGCTTCGACCGCGAGCCCGACGGCAAGCGTCGCACCTTCGACTACATGCTGGCCAATCCGCCCTTCGGCGTGGAGTGGAAGCAGCAGCAGAAGTACATCGAGCACGAGGCCGAGTCGCTCGGCTACAGCGGCCGTTTCGGCGCCGGCCTGCCGCGCATCAACGACGGCTCGCTGCTGTTCCTGCAGCACATGCTCTCCAAGGCGCGCGCCCCCAAAGACGGCGGCAGCCGCATCGGCATCGTCTTCAACGGCTCGCCGCTCTTCACCGGCGACGCCGGCAGCGGCGAGAGCAACATCCGCCAGTGGATCATCGAGAACGACTGGCTCGAGGCGGTGGTCGCACTCCCAGACCAGCTCTTCTACAACACCGGCATATCCACCTACCTCTGGGTGCTCACCAACCGCAAGGAGGCCAGGCGCAAGGGCAAGGTCCAGCTCATCGACGCCCGGCGCTTCTTTGTGAAGCGGAAGAGCCTTGGCAACAAGCGCAACTGGATCGGTGATCCTTCGGATAAAGCAGGAGAGCCGGACCAGATCGGCGACATCACCCGCCTGTTCGGCAACTTCACCGATGGCGAGACCCGAACCTTTTCCGAAGAGGATCCGATCACGAAGCAGCCCGTCGAGCGCATCCGGGTGGTCAGCAAGGTCTTCGACAACGCTGACTTCGGCTTCAGTAAGATTACCGTCGAGCGCCCCCTGCGACTCAATTTCCAGGCGAGCGCGGAGCGAATCGCGCGTCTGGAGACCGAGAGCGCCTTCGTCAAGCTCGCCACCAGCGCCAAGAAGAACGAAAAGGCGAGGCTCGACGACATCGAGACCGGCAAGCGTCGGCAGGATCAGATCCGTAAGCTCCTCGCCCGGTTCGCCGAGGTCCACGGCGAGACGCTTTTCAAGGATCGCACGGCGTTCCTGACCGCCCTGCGTGATGTGGACCGAGTCGCTGGCGTGCGCCTCACCGCCCCGGAGATCAAGGCCGTGCTTGGCGCCTTGGGCGAGCGCGACGAAACCGCCGAGCCCTGCCGCGACCGTAACGGCAACCCCGAGCCCGATCCCGATCTGCGCGACACCGAGAGCGTCCCGCTGAAGGAGGGTATCGCCGAGTACTTCGAGCGGGAGGTGCGTCCCCACGTACCCGACGCATGGATCGACGAGGACAAGACCAAGGTCGGCTACGAGATCCCGCTGAATCGCCACTTTTACCGCTACGAGCCGCCCCGTCCGCTGGAGGTCATCGAGGCCGACATCAAGACGCTGGAGCAGGAGATCCTGGGGCTCCTTGCAGAGGTGACCGGGAGCAACGGGGCGCGCCAATGACCCAGCCGAGCCGCCTGACCCGTGAGATCGTTGATCGACGGGGCACCGAACGTATTGGGCGCTCAGAGCGGCTGGCGCAGGAGGCGCGGTCATGAAGTGGCCGCCGTATCCGAAGTACAGGCCGAGCGGGGTCGAGTGGCTTGGCGAGGTGCCGGAGCATTGGAAGGTCACGCGGTTGAAAAATGCCGTTACGCTCATTGACAAGAAGGTGGAGGCCGACGAGGAGAACCCGGTTCCCTACGTCGGGATGGAAAACATCGAGTCCTGGACGGGTCGACTACTGGCGCTACATCCTGATGCTGTCCCCACTGGTACAGCCAACAAATTCAGCAATGGGGATACGCTTTTCGGCAAGCTGCGACCGTACTTGGCCAAAGCGTGCAATCCGACGTTTGGCGGCTTGTGCTCTACGGAGCTCTTGGTACTGAAAGGTTCTGACCTCGACCGCCGAACCCTGCTTTATTCATTGTTAGCCGACGGTTTTGTCAAGCTGGTTGATTCGTCCACCTACGGCTCAAAAATGCCTCGCGCAAGCTGGGACTTGATCGGCAATTGTGTGGTAACTGTTGCGCCTCCCGAAGAGCAGCACGCCATCGCCGACTTCCTCGACCGCGAGACGGGAAAGATCGACACCCTGGTGGCAAAGAAGCGGACCTTGATCGAGCGGCTAAAGGAAAAGCGCACTGCGCTGATCTCGCGTACCGTCACCCGCGGCCTCCCGCCCGACGCCGCCCGCGCCGCCGGCCTCGAACCGCACCCCAAGCTCAAGCCCTCGGGCATCGACTGGCTCGGCGATGTGCCGGAGCATTGGGACGTTAATCGTATCAAGTATGTCGCGCGGATCGAGAGCGGCCATACGCCTTCGCGATCAGTTGACGAATACTGGGTTGACTGTACGATTCCTTGGGTATCGCTAAATGATTCGGGGTATCTGAGAACGCATGACTACATCACTAGCACTGTTCACAGCATCAGCGAACTTGGGTTGGCCAACTCCTCTGCGCGCATGCTGCCACCCCGAGTAGTAGTGTTCTCTCGTGATGCCACAGTTGGACTCTGTGCGATCACAACGAGGCCGATGGCGGTGTCGCAGCACTTCGTCGCGTATGTCTGTGGCCAGCGGCTATTGCCCGAGTACTTGCTTGCGTCGCTCGATGTCATGGGGCAGCACCTGGTGAGCCTGTCGCTTGGCGCGACGATAAGCACAATCGGAATGGATGACGTTCGGTCCCTATCGTGTGCAATCCCTCCCTACGTGGAGCAGGAGGCAATAGTTGAGTTCCTGTCGCACGCGAAGGCGAAGGTGGATCGGATGGTCTCGAGGATCGAGACCGCCATCGAGCGCCTGCAGGAGTACCGCACCGCGCTAATCACCGCGGCCGTCACCGGCAAGATCGACGTGCGCGAGGCTTTGGCGTGAGCACGCCCTTCGAGATCGAGAGCTTCGAGGAGTACCTCAAGACGGTGCGCAACGAGCTGCCGGAGGGGCGCAAGTACTTCCGCGGCCAGACCAAGCTGGTCTCGGCCGGCTACGCGCTCAAGCCATCCATCGGGCGCTACGAGCACCTGCGCACCAAGTCCTTCCGCGAGCGCGACGAGCTCGAGCGCGAGGTGCTCGATGTCTTTAGCAATCACCTGGTCACCCACGTCCAACACCTGCCCCGCACCGACTGGGAGGCGCTCGCCATCGCGCAACACCATGGGCTTCCGACCCGGTTCATGGATTGGACGACCAACCCGCTGGTCGCACTCTACTTCGCCGTGCGCGAAACCAAGAAGGACGACAACGGCACGCCAATGGACAGCGCCGTCTATGTCCTGATCAGTGACCCGTACCGGTTCAGCGACTTCCATTGCAAACGCCAACGGGCAGTCAGGCCGGTGAAGGACTTGGCGACGGAAACGGCCTCGACGGTCTCCGGCTACGAGGAGTTCGGCGTCCCTGGACTCGATCAGGAGGCCGGTGAGGCCGCGACGACGCTATCCCCTGCCACGGCGGATGAGGAGGAGACCAGCGAAGACGAGGGCAGCCCCCGCGTCCCGGTCCCTTTCGAGATCACCGAAAACGTGATCTATCACCCGCCCCACATCTCTCCACGGATGCGTGCCCAGGACAGCGTATTGCTTGCCTGTTTGAAGCCGTTCGAGTCGCTGGAGGATCGGGACTGGCTGGAGATCGTCATCCGCCAGGATGCCCACGACGACATCCGCCGTCGGCTCGACCAGTACGGTGTGTTCGATCGGCAGCTCTTCCCGGACCTGGACGGGGTTGCGAAGTGGCTCCGTTACCGGGTGTTCGAAAGCGAAGGGACGTTATGACGAGGCGCCTCGCTAGCAGGGTCGGCCGAGGGGGAAAGCGCTTAGGGATTAAGGGTTGTCCCGGGAAGGTTGTTCCATGAGCCGCGTCCCCGTCCAACCCGAGCTGATCCGCTGGGCGCGAGAGCGCGCGGGCTACGGTGTCAGTGCGCTCGCGGGGCGCTTCCGGAAGTTGGAAGAGTGGGAGCGCGGCGAGGTCCGGCCGACGCTCAAACAGCTCGAAGCCTTCGCGAAGGCCACCCACACGCCCGTCGGCTTTCTGTTTCTCCAGGAACCGCCGGACGAGCGGGTTCCGATTCCAGACTTCCGCACCGTTGCCAACGCGCACCTCGGCCATCCGAGCCCCGACCTCCTGGATACGATCTACCTGTGCCAGCAGCGTCAGGATTGGTACCGGGACTTCGCCCGGAGTATGCACGAGCCCGCGCTCGACTTCGTCGGCTCCGCCCATCTGAACGATGATGTCGTCGACACGGCGGCGACCCTGCGCCATGCGCTCGGGCTCGACCTCGATGAGCGCCGACGGCTCGGTACCTGGACCGATGCGCTGCGGCGTTTTGTCGAGCAGGCGGACGCAGCGGGCGTGCTGGTCATGGTCAGCGGTGTCGTCGGCAGCAACAACCGCCGCTCCCTGGACCCACAGGAATTTCGCGGCTTCGCCCTGGCCGACCCTCTGGCGCCCCTGGTCTTCATCAACGGCGCCGATACCAAGGCGGCCCAGATGTTCACGCTCGCCCACGAGCTGGCGCATGTCTGGCTGGGCGAATCCGCGGTCTCCGATGCCAACCTTCGCGCCACACCGGATCGTGCAGTCGAGCGCTGGTGCAATCAGGTCGCCGCGGAGCTGCTGGTGCCGCTTGCGGTGATGCGCGAAGAGCTGGATGGCGATGCGCGGCTGCCCGACGAGCTGAATCGCCTGGCCCGACGCTTCAAGGTCAGCACGCTCGTTGTCCTGCGGCGCATGTACGACGCCGGCCGCTTGACCCGCGATGAGTTTTGGGCCGCTTACGATGAAGAGCTCCGGCGGTTGCGTGCCTTGCCGAAGGGTAGCGGTGGTGACTTCTACCTGACCCTTGGCGCCAGGGTCAGCAAGCGCTTCGCTCGCGCGCTGGTGGCGAGCACTCTGGAGGGCCGAACGGGATATACCGAAACCTTCCGAATGCTCGGGCTCAAGAAGATGGCGACGTTCAACGAGCTGGGGCGCAGCCTGGGGGTGGGGTACTGATGGCCTATTTGCTGGACGCAAACGTCTTCATCGCGGCGAAGAACCTTCACTACGGCCTCGATTTTTGTCCGGCCTTCTGGGACTGGCTGATCGCCACGAACGCGGCCGGATTGCTCTTCAGCATCGAGAAGGTGGGCGACGAGGTACAGGCCGTTGCAGACGAACTGTCCGAGTGGGCGGCGACGCGAGGCAGCGGTTTCTTTCTCTCTCCAGATGCATCGGTTTTCCCGGCGCTGGCGGCCGTAAGCAACTGGGCCAACGGTCAGGCGTATACGCCTGCGGCGGTGAGCACCTTCCTCCAGGTCGCCGATTACTATCTCGTTGCCCAGGCGCGGGCCGGCGGACATACGGTCATCACCCATGAGGTTCCTTCGGCCTCCATCCGCAAGATCAAGATTCCCGATGCCTGCCTCGGGCTCGGCATCAAGTTCATGACGCCGTATGAGATGCTTCGTAGGGAACGGGCACGATTCGTCTTGGGGGCTCACCCATGAGCGGACAGACCAACGAGCGCGCCTTCGAGTCCTATGTCGAAGCGATGTTGCTCGACCGAGGATGGCAGGTGGGCACCAACGCCGAGTGGGATGTGGACCGTGCGCTCTTTCCAGCCCGCGTCTTGCGCTTCCTCGAAACGACTCAGTCGAAGCTCTGGGGGTCGATGCGCGCGCTGCATGGGTCCGGGCTGGAGGACCTGATCATTGGCGCGCTGGTCAAGGAACTCGACCTAAAAGGTACGCTGCACGTTCTGCGCCACGGCTTCAAGTTCTATGGCAAGACCTTCCGTCTCGCGTATTTCAAGCCGGCGCACGGCCTCAACGAGGAGATCCTGGCGCTTTACGCCCTGAACCAGCTCACGATCACGCGGCAGGTGCTCTGTCATCCGGGCAAGCACGACACGCTGGACATCCTGTTCGCGGTGAACGGGCTGCCCGTCGCAAGCTGCGAGCTGAAGAATCCCGGCACAGGTCAGAACTGGCGACACGCAGTGCGCCAGTACCAGAAGGACCGCGACCCGCGTGCGCCGCTCTTCGGCTTCAAGACGCGCGCCCTGGTCCACTTCGCCGCCGATCCCGACGAGGTGCAGATGGCGACGCGGTTGCGCGGCGCGGACACCCACTTTTTGCCCTTCAACCGCGGCAGCCATCCAGGCGAGATTCAGTGCGGCGCCGGCAATCCGCAGCATCCGTCCGGCTACCGGACGGGCTACTTCTGGGAGGACGTGCTCCAGCGCGACAGCTTCCTCGACATCCTTGGGCACTTCATGTTCTTGGAGAAGAGAGAGGAGAAGGTCGACGACGGCCCTTCATCCGGACGAGGCGGCGGTCAGCGGCGCATCACCAAGGAGGCGATGATTTTTCCGCGCTACCACCAGCTCGACGCGGTCAGGAAGGCCGTCGCCGCGGCGCGGAGCGAAGGGCCGGGCTACAACTATCTGGTCCAGCATTCGGCGGGGAGCGGGAAGACCAACAGTATCTCGTGGTTGTCCCATCGCCTGGCCAGCCTGCACGATGGCGAGGACCGAAAGGTATTCGACTGCGTCGTCGTCATCACCGACCGGCGGGTGCTCGATCAGCAGCTTCAGGATGCGATCTACCAGATTGAACATGCCCAGGGCGTGGTCAAGGCCATCGACCAGGACAGCAAGCAACTTGCCTCGGCGCTGATCGACGGCACCAAGATCGTGATCACTACGCTGCAGAAGTTTCCGTTCGTCTTGCGCGGACTGCTGCACATGGCCGGCGCAGAGTCTCCGGAGAATGCAGACCCGGAGGAGCAGGCGCAGGCGAAGGCATGGGAGGGCGAGATCGCGAAGCGCCGTTACGCTGTGATCGTGGACGAGGCTCACTCCAGCCAGACCGGCGAAACAGCGAGGGAGCTGAAGGCCATTCTCGGCGCCAGTGCTGGGGAGGACGCCGAAGGGGAGAGCGATTGGGAGGATTGCCTCAACCAGGTCGTGGCCTCGCGCGGCAAGCAGCCGAACCTCAGCTTCTTCGCCTTCACCGCTACGCCCAAGGGAAAGACGCTGGAACTCTTCGGGCGGCCGGGGACCGGCGGTATGCCGGAGACGTTCCACCTCTACAGCATGCGGCAGGCGATCGAGGAAGGATTCATCCTCGACGTACTCACCAACTACACGACCTACGCCACCTACTACAGGCTGCTGAAAGCGGCGGAGGACGATCCGAACCTGCCGAAGAAGAAGGCAGCGCGGGCGCTGGCGAAGTTCATGAGCCTGCACCCGCACAACATCGAGCAGAAGACGGAAGTGATCGTCGAGCACTTCCGCCGCAGCGTGATGCACCGGCTGGGCGGGCGCGGCAAGGCGATGGTGGTGACGTCATCGCGCCTGCACGCGGTGCGGTACAAGCTGGCCTTCGAGCGCTATCTGGTCGAAAACGGCTACCAGGACGTGCGCCCGCTGGTCGCATTCAGCGGCAAGGTGACCGACCCGGACACGGGCCTTGAGTACACGGAGCCCGGCATGAACACCGATGTCGTGACGGGCAAGCCCATCAGTGAAGCGGCGTTACCTTCGCGCTTTGAGACGCCCGATTACCAGGTGCTGCTGGTCGCCAACAAGTATCAGACCGGCTTCGACCAACCCCTGCTGTGTGCGATGTACGTCGACAAGCGCCTCGACGGCGTGCAGGCCGTCCAGACGCTCTCGCGCCTGAACCGCATGATCCCCGGTAAGGACGCACCGTTCGTGCTCGACTTCGTCAACGATGCCGAGAATGTTTACCGTGCATTCAAGCCCTACTACGACAGGACCGAGGTTGCGGCAGCCTCGGACCCGGCGATGCTCGACGCACTGAAGCACGAGCTCGACCAGGAGCAGGTCTATTACTGGAGCGAGGTCGAGGCATTCGCTCGGGTATTTTACAAGCCAATGCAGCGGCAGGGCGCCGCCGACCATGCGCACATGCAGCGCCACATCCAACCGGCGGTGGACCGCTTCAGGGCGATGAACGACGGGCCCAAGCGCCAGGCATTTCGAGAGAAGCTCTCTGGCTACGTGCGGGTCTATGCCTTCCTGAGCCAGATAGTCCCCTACGCCGACCAGGACCTGGAGATGCTCTACAGCTTCGGTCGCTTCCTGCTGCCCCACCTGCCGCTTGATCGAGATGCGGCAATCGTAAAGGTGGGTGATGAGGTGGCACTACAGTACTATCGAATGGAGCGGGTGTTCTCAGGTGCGATCGACATCAAAGATGGCGACCCGCAGTATATCAAGAGCCCGAGCGAAGTCGGCACCGGCAAGGCACAGGATGAAAAGGCGCCGTTATCCGAGATCATCGAGGTGCTCAATGAGCGCTTCGGCACCCAGTTCAGTGAGGAAGACCGGCTCTTCTTCCAGCAGATCAAGGAGAAGGCATGTAAGAGCGAGAAGGTCATTCAGACAGCGATGGCCAACCCGCTCGACAAATTCGAGCTGGGCATTCGCAAGCTCATCGAGAATCTGATGATCGATCGCATGGGCGAGAACGACAAAATCGTCACGCGCTACATGGCAGATCAGGAGTTTCAGGGGTCCGCGTTCCCGATCTTGGCGCGGGAGATCTTCGAGGCAGTGCGAGCGCGCACTGCTAACGCTTCAGGTTCGTAGGCGCGTGCGGCGTCTAGCGGCTGCGTGGATTAGGTAGTGTTCGACCACTACCGCCACACGCTCCAAGCGCTCGGCAGCGAGAGAGACTCGTTCGGGCTGATTTGACAAGAAGCCGGCCAGCGAGACGCCGTGGACGCGCAAGCTCTGGATCTATGATCTCCGCACCAACAAGCACTTCACGCTGAAGACCAATCCGCTCCGGCGGGCGGACCTGGATGAGTTTGTCGCTTGCTACTTCGCCGCCAATCCCGTGGGTGCGGCTTCAGCGGCGCAGGAGGGGGCGGGGGTCGGGGTGAAGGTGGATCCAGGTCCTGATGGCGTGGGTGTCGGGTTGAAACCCGACCTACAGGTGCGCTCGCGACACGCCCGGATACCGACCTGGAGCGAGGCCACCCCCGAGGGGCGCTGGCGCGCCTACGCCTATGAAGAGCTGGTGGCGCGGGACAAGGCCAGCCTGGATATCTTCTGGCTCAAGGACGATTCCTTGGCCGACTCCGACAATCTGCCGCCGCCCGAGGTGATCGCCCAGGAGATCGTGGAAGACCTGGAGGCGGCCTTGGAGCAGTTTCGGCTGATCGCGGCGGATCTGAACGGCGGCACCGCGGATGCAGTCCTTGAACAAGGCCGCGGATGACGCGATGCCTCGGGCAAGACGGCCCGCGGGCCGACCCTGCGCCGCGTGCTTCCCTGGTGCCTTGGAGTGCCGCGGCCGTGGACCGGCGGCGCGCTTGGTGAAGAAGGGGTAATGACCCTCAGGTTAGGGTAATAGAAAGGGTAATAACCGAGGCATCAGAGTCACGCTGCTGCTGGGAGCCCTGCTGGCACGCATCCGCCTGGACGCTGGCACCAATGGCCTACCACCTCAGGCGGTCAGGCGGGCGTAGAGCAGGGGCAGGCGCGAGGGGAGCTCGGTGGGGCGGTGGATGACGACGTAGCCGCCGGTGCCGAAGAGGTGGGGGAGGTAGTCGTTGCCTTCCGGGTCGATGGTGACGCAGAAGGGCTCCAGTCCCTGGCGGCGGGCCTCCTGGATGGCGTGGCGGGTGTCCTCGATGCCCCAGCGGCCCTCGTATTTGTCCAGATCGTTCGGCTTGCCGTCGGAGAGGATCAAGAGCAGGCGCCGGCCGGCGGGCTCCCGGGCCAGGCGCTTGGCGGCGTGGCGGATGCCAGCACCGAGACGGGTGTAGTAGCCGGGCTTGATGGCGTTGATGCGTCCGCGCACCGCGGGGCCGTAGCGCTCGTCGAACCCCTTGAGGCGATGCACCCGCACCGGGTCGCGCCGTCGGGAGCTGAAGCCGAGCATGGCGAAGCGGTCGCCGGTGGCGGCCAGGCTCTCGCCGAACAGGAAGAGGCTGTCGCGGATGGCGTCGATGACCCGGCCGCGGTCGTCGATCCAGGTGTCGGTCGAAAGGGACAGGTCCGCGAGGAGCAGGCAGGCCAGGTCCCGGGTGCCGCTGCGCATATCCCGATAGAGCCGGCT
>JBGSUY010000498.1:0-3712 GCA_041753195.1 Chromatiaceae bacterium | reverse complement strand
GGGGCCCGTGTGCGCGCCGACAGCCGGTCCAATTTCGTACTGCATCACTTCCGCGCCCGGCGCCAAGCCGCGGACACGCCATTCGAGCTCTTCCGCCAGCTCGTCCGCCGCGCCATTGGAGATGCCGATGCGGAACTGCTTGCCCGGATGCGCTACCAACGCCCGGGCAACATGGCCCGTCATGGCGTCCATGGCCTCCGCCACCGTCCTGATCGATCAGGACGCGGCCGGCGATTGCGCCGATCTGGGCGCCCTGCCAGTCCTCGACTAAGCCGAAAGGGGCTTCGCCAGCCCGGACCCTCCGACTTTAAGATCTCGCTGCGAATTTCGCCAAGCTCCCCACCGCCCTCAGGAGAGTCCACGTGAGCCTGTCCTTAGGCATCTCCCTCGCCCTGCATCAGCTGGCCAGCGTCGTCTGGATCGGCGGCATGTTCTTCGCCCATGTCGCCCTGCGCCCCACCCTCAAGATGACCCTGGAGCCGCCTGCTCGGATTCAGGTGGCCCTGGGCGTCTTCCGGCGCTTCTTCCCCTGGGTCTGGATCTGCGTCACGGTCCTGTGGGTCACAGGCGGCTGGGTCTCGATCGCCGCCCTGGACGGTAACCTGGGCGCCCACGTCATCACCATGATCGGCACCGCCGCCATCATGACCCTGGTGTTTGCCTACCTATATGTTGTGCCGTACGGACGGATGCGCCTGTACGTGGAGCAGGAGACCTGGCGCGAGGCGAGCGTCGAGTTTGCCCGCATCCGCAAGCTCATGGCCTTCAACCTGGGGCTCGGCATCCTGACGGTGGTTGCGGCCGTCTTCGGGCCCGTGGCAATGCCCGTCCTGTTGGCGATGCTGAGCTCCCCGGCCTGAGCAAGACCGTCCTGCCTGACTGTCCGGGTTTCCAGGGGCTTAGCGCTTGCAGCGGGGCCGGCGTCCCTCCCGCCGGGCCTCCTCGTACAGGTCCATGGCTGTGTCCATCTCCTCCCCCAGCTCCTCGAGCCGAGTCTCGTGGGAGGGGTGGGTGGAGAGGAACTCCAGCGGCTGACCGCCGTCCGCCGCCGCCATATTCTCCCAGAGCTCCAGGCTCGCCCGGGGATCGAAACCCGCGCGGGCCATCAGGTCGCGGCCGATGCGGTCCGCCTCCCGCTCATGGGTGCGGCTGTAAGGGAGCAAGAGGCCATACTGGGCGCCGACGCCCAGGGCCTTTCGCAGGGCCTCGTGCCCCAGGCTGCCGGGGTTCTCGGCCAGCAAATCCACCAGCATTAGGCCGCCCTGGACCGCCAGCTCCTGGGTGAGTCGCTCGTTGGAGTGGTCGGCAAGCACATGGCCGATCTCGTGGCCGATCACCGCGGCGAGTTGATCTGGGGTCCGGGCCACCTGAAGCATCCCGGTGTTGACCCCGATCTTGCCGCCCGGCAGGGCGAATGCGTTGGGGGCTGAGTCCTGGAAGACCGCGACCGACCAAGTGCCCTGGGGCTCCGGAAGGGCGTCCACCAGGGCCCGGGCGACACAGCCCACGTAGTCCAGGATCCGCTGGTCCGTCACCACCGGTTGGCTTCGGAGCATCTCGGCGAAGGTCTGCTCGCCGATCTCCGCCATCTGGGCATCGGGCACCAGGGTCACCTGCTTGCGGCCCGTGGGGGACTCCTCGCAGCCGGCCGTGATCAGCAACACCAGGATCACGGCAAGAGCGCGAACGAATCCAGCAATCCCCGTCATGACACCCTAGACCCAATCTGCCTCATTGCGGCCCAGGGTGGGGACGCCTGGCTCAGAAGTCATCCGCGGGGCTTCGCACCGGTAGCACACCGGGGGGTTCGGACAGACGTAGGGTCGATCAGCGGGCGCACCTCATCGCGGGTCAGCACCACCGGAAGCCGCGGCGGACGCCGGGCGCGGGCGAGCTGCCTCTCCGGGGGCGGGCGCCCCAGCACCTCCCGGAACAGCAACACCAGCAGTTTGAGCACCTGCTTCCCGGTGCTGGCCGCTACGCCACGGTCCGCCGCCAGACGCGTTGGAGTCGGGGGATGTCTTGGTCGCTGACGCCTTCTAGCGGACCTATTTTCTGCTCTGCGAGCTGGTGCGTGGCGGGGTCGACGGCGTGTTCGAGCAGTTCGGCGCGCGCCGGCGCAGCACCGACTTCACCCGTGGCGCGCACCTGGGTGCGAACGACCACGTCATCGACCTGGTCAAGCCCAAGCGGCCCGCGTGGATGAGCCAGTGCGAATACGATCGGTTTCCGGCAACGTTGCAGGTGCGCGAGCTCAAGGCCGGCGGCAAGATCCTGGTCACCATCTTCCTCGACCCCGTAACTATTCAGGATCCCTTGCTGGACGGGAGGATAGAGATGTAACCTCGGCCCATGCCTGAGGAACATCCCGCAACCGACCTACCAACCAGCGAGCCGGAGCAGCTGCGCGCCTTGGTGGCGGAGCAGGCGGCGACCATTGAGCAGCTGCGCCAGCGGATCGCGGAGTTGGAGGCACGTCTGGCGAAGGACAGCCACAACTCCAGCAAACCACCATCTTCGGATCCCCCGTTTCGCAAGCCGCCGCCGCGCTCCCAACGCAAGGTCAGTGGACGCAAGCCGGGCGGGCAGAGGGGCCACAAGGGCGCAACGCGCGCCCTCGTCGACAACCCGGACCACCAAGTTGTCATCGCGCTCAAAGGCCCCTGCGAGTGCGGGCGGCGCCAATCGCAGATTCCGGTCGAGATGACACCCGAGCGGCGCCAAGTCGTCGAGCTGGTGATCCGTCGCGAGGTCACAGAATACCGGACCGTCGTCGGGACCTGTGCCTGCGGGCGCACGCATCACAGCGACTTTCCCGAGGAGATCGGCGCGCCGGTGCAGTTCGGGCCGAGCGTGTCGGCGTTCGCGGTGTACCTGACTCACTACCAGTTGCTGCCGTTCGAGCGCACCGCCACGATGCTCGCGGAGTTGGCGGGGATCGCCATCTCCCCAGGGACCCTCTACAGCGCCATCGAGCGGGCAGCCGTGCACCTAAAACCCACAGTGCTGGCCATTCGCGAAGCGCTGGTCGGCGCCCCGATCGCCCATGCCGACGAGACCGGCATCCGCGTGGGCAAGGCATTGCACTGGCTGCATGTGCTCTCCAATGACAGCCTGACGGCCTACTTCGCCCACCCCAAACGCGGTGCCCAGGCCTTGGAGGCGTTTGGCCTGTTGGAACGCTTCCTCGGCGTGCTCGTGCACGATCACTGGCGCGCCTATGCGATCTTCGATTGCCTGCATGCCTTCTGCAACGCCCATCACCTGCGCGAGCTCATCGCCATCGCCGAGACCATCCCCAGCCAGAAGCCTTGGGTCGAGGACCTGATCGCGCTGCTGTGCGAGGCCAACAACCTCGCCGTCGAGGCCCGCGCCGCTGGATTCGCCGCCTTGCCCGGGCCGATGGTGCACGATATCCAGACTCGCTTCGACGCCATCGTCAAGGTGGCCCAAGAGCGCAACCCCGCTCGCCAGCCCCCGCCCGGCAGCCGCAAACGGGTCCGCCAGAGCCCCGCCCACAACCTCGTCAAACGCTTGAGCGAGAACCGCGACGCGGTGCTGCGCTTCGTCACCGACCTGCGCGTGCCATTCGACAACAACCTCGCCGAACGCGACGTGCGCATGCCCAAGCTCAAGCAGAAGGTCTCCGGTTGCTTCCGCTCCGTTCAGGGGGCTGACAACTTCGCGATCATCCGCTCCTACCTCTCCACCC
>JBGSUY010000497.1:0-3362 GCA_041753195.1 Chromatiaceae bacterium | reverse complement strand
CCAGCGCGCGTGTTGGGGCGAGTACGCCGGGGCGCTGATCGACGGGCAGACGGTGCGCGCGGCGGCGCGCCGCTGTGGTGTGCATAAGAACACGGCTTTTCGCTGGCGTCACCGCTTCCTCGCCCTCCCGGCCCAGCTCAAGCCGTCGCATCTGCACGGGATCGTCGAGGCCGACGAGACCTACTTCCTCGAATCCCACAAGGGGGAGCGCCATCTGCCCCGCCCACCGCGCAAGCGTGGCGGGGTGGCCAGCAAACGCGGCCTCTCTGAGGAGCAGATTCCGGTGCTCGTGGTGCGCGACCGCAGCACGACGACCACCGATGCGGTGCTGCCCAAGGCCAATACCGCCGCCGTCAGCGCTGTGCTCGGGCCCATCGTCGATCCCGATGCCGTGCTGTGCTCCGACAGCAGCGCCATCTACCGCGGCTTTGCCGAGGCCGCCCAGATCGCCCACACCCCCGTCAACCTCAGCGCCGGCATCCGCGTGATCGACCACGCCTTCCATATCCAGAACGTCAACGCCTACCACGGTCGCCTCAAGGGCTGGATGGCTCGCTTCCACGGGGTGGCCACCAAGTACCTGCCCAACTACCTCGGCTGGCGGCGCTTTCTAGAGCGCTTCGCCCCCTCTCTCACCCCGACTTTGGTGCTGGAATTGGCCGTTACCGGTCAACACTTAACGCGGACATAGCCATGAAAAATATAGCGGCATCTGGGCGAGTCGAACCAGGACAAATTCGCTCGCTGCCGCCTGTATCGGCGGCTATGCGGCCGAAAAGGCCGCTTTCAGCCCGGCAGCGGGCGCTTTTCGATCGATTGTCGGTGAGCAGCCGATACACGTAACAGAAAAGACGCCTAATCCGCTCGCGGCGGGCCGCAAATGCGCATTTTTCGAGGCGCCCCGTGATGTTGTTTGCTGGTACTCTATAGGGTGCCGTCAGAGCTTCTTTGCGATTAGGGGACCCGGATCTTGCGCGACCCCAACCATGCGGCTGGTTTTAATGCGCGCTTCCATAAGTTCGTCGGTTTGATGGAATGAAGGTATCCCGGTGTCTTCCGGGGTGCCCGGGTAGCCGAAGGGTCGTAGCGGAGAAGGTCTGGAAACGGTGGCGACGAGAATTTTTGATTGCGTCCTATATAGCGGCGAGAATGACGCCTTGGAGATCCGCTTGCGGGAGCTTTACAACATGGTCGATAAAGTGATCATCGTCGAAAGCAACCGGAGCTTCAGCGGCGCGCCTCGGGATCTCGAATGGAATCCGAACGATCCGCGCTTCGTCGTGTTCACGGAGAAGATCCGTTACGTTGTCGTTCGCGACATGCCTGACACCTCGGACCCGGTGATCCGCGAGGCGCACCAGCGCAACGCGGCACTCAGTGGCATTCCTGATGCAGCACCCGACGATGTCGTCATTATAGCGCACGTAGAGGAGATTCCACGCGCGTCGGTGTTGCGTGAGATCGCTGCGGACTGCGATCACCGGGTCGCCGCAGTGCAATTGGCATTGTACTATTTTTATGTTGACTACCGCAACGTTGAAGGCCCAGAGGGCCCAGAGTATTCTGGCGCGTGGACTATTGCCGCTCGCCGGAGTGAGCTTGATGGGATCTCGCCAAAAGACCTTCGTCAGTCAGTTCTCAATGGCACTGGGCGAATCCGCATCTATGAAGACGGTGGATGGCATTTTTTCTGTCTAGCCGACCGAGAAGGAGCCAAGAGGAAGATCGCGGGCTTTTCGGATCAGAAGCCAAGCAGTCCCGAGCCCCTCAATCGACGGGACGTGGATGCCGTCGTTCGCCGTCGCAGCGACCCCTTCGATCGCCCAGGATTCCGCTGGGCAGTGGTCGAGCCCAAGGAACTCCCACTCTGGCTGGTAAGCAATCGTGGGCGGATGTCGCGTCTGTTCTGCCCGAGAAACAGACTTGAATCGACCCTGCGCAGGCTGAGGGGCCCGGTGCGGTCCTCCGCGAGGGTCCGTGGGGCCTCGCCCCCGATGATCATTTGTCCCTACGTGCATGCGCACGAGCACGCCGAAATACGTGCCAAGTTCGATCTCGACGGACCCGGTGGACGGAGACTCCCGTTTTTCGCTTGGCACGACACGCAGAAAGTGGGGCCCGAACGCGCATTCGAGCTTTGCTGGAAGCGGTTCCCTGACCTTGACATCGTTATCGTACATTCGGACATGGCACCGATGCCGGATGACCGCAGGAACTGCTGGTTCGATCAACTGGTCGCCTACAGGGACACAATCCCGCAGGCTGGTATGTTGGCCTGTAATCTCTTCTATCCGCGGTCGAACGGTGCGCCAAGACGCGTACAATGCGCGGGAGGCACGTACGACGCCGGACGCATCGGGCATCTGCACGGTGAGATAGGCCAGAGCGCCATCAACTTTGATCTGCTCGACCAGGTTCGAGACGTACCCTGGGTGACGTTCGGCGGAGTACTCATCCGTCGCGATGTGATCCGGGCCTGTGGCGCGTTCGACCGGCGGTACAAATGGGCTTACGTTATGGACGTTGATTATTGTTTTGAAGCGCGGCTGCGTGGGTTCCGCTTGTACCAGACGCCATCGTTTCTATTACACGAGGAGAACCGGACCACGGGACCCATGATGGACGCCGACAGAAGTCTTCGGCAGGATATGATCGGCAATTTTGAGCTGTTTGAACAGAAGTGGAAGCCCTTTTCTGCTCTACTTTCCGCGAGGAACGCAGAGTGACCGTGCCGGTAATCCAGTGCAACCAGCCGCAAGCGATAGCCGGTACGACAGCCCATTACTAAAATACTTTCACCCGATTGCGGGCTGACCTCGTCGTGTCGGATGCGTGTCCAACGAGTTCAGTCCCCGGAGTATCCCCACGAATCCAGCCCTCCCAGCTCAGTCCGCCAGCAGCGCATCGTGATCATTCGCGACCTATTGATCGAGCGGCCCCAACGCCAGAATCAAGTCGTCCAAATGCAGCCGGCAACTTTCCAAGACCAACAGCAGGCGCGCGAGGAACAGCCGCGAGTAGCCCCGGCGCTTGCCATTGCCGGGGTGCAGCCAGCGGTACAGGCCGCCGTGCTCGGCGGCGGTGCCAAGCAACCAGAGCAGGAAGGCCGCCCGGGTGGCGATCAGTACCAGGACCGTGAAGGGTCCAGTGCCCTCGGAGCGGCTACGTTCCAGAGCTTCGCCGAAGTGCGGGCTTTTGAGGTCGCGGAAACTCTCCTCGATTTGCTGGCGCTGGCGATATCGGCTCACCGACTGCTTCGGGGCCAGCTCCGCGAACTGCACCGAGGCCACCAGCAGCCAGGGCTCGCGGGCGGCGCGCGTCGCCTGTTCGCTCTTCTTGGAGCGTGCCGGTCGCCCGGTCGC
>JBGSUY010000496.1:0-3369 GCA_041753195.1 Chromatiaceae bacterium | reverse complement strand
GCTGGCGCAAGCGCGCCAGCGGTGTGCCGGTGAGGGCGTTGAAGGTTCGACCGCAGGCGGCACAGCGAAACCGCGGCAAGCCATGCGCTCGGCCCCAAGGCTGACAGACACTGTGATGACAATGCGGGCACGACCGCTGCGCACCGAGGACGGCCGCCACCGGATCGGGCGCCGGCCGCTCCCGGCGCAGCTCTTCGAGGGCCCGTTGCCGCTGCGTCGGTGTCAACTCCTCCGCCTTGGCCAACCACTCGCGAAATGCCTCGGCCCGCATGGCGTCAACCTCCACATTCCACATGCCTATCAGAAGGATAGCTCGGGCCAACACTCAACGCGGACATAGCCTTCCGGAAACGGTTGAGCTGGGGCCGCTCTCCTTCTACTGGGACAGCGCCCGGGACATGGCGGGGTGGCTCCAGACGATGTGTCACCCGGACGGGGAGATTGCGTTCGTCGACGATGCGTCGCAGGGCGCAACCCCAACTCTGGCGCAATTGACCGACTATGCCTCGCGGCTGGGTTTGCGCAGTCGGCTCACGCGTAAGGCCATAACGATTGGCACTTCTGAGCCCCCGGGGAGCGAGCCGCCACGCAGTATCGCTTCCCGCCACCAGTTCGAGGAGCCACCCCAAGGCCTGGTTTGGCTGCGTGATTCTGGGTATGTGCGTGTGTCGGCTGGACCGGCGGTGGTGCTGGTGGATGTTGCGGCGAGGAGCCGAAATAGGGGGCATCCCCTGTCATTCGAGCTATCCGTAGGGGGACAAAGACTTATCCTGAACCACGGCGCCTCGGCCTATGGCCCAGATGGCGAGTGGCTGGCCGACCGCGGCTGGGCGGCTGGCAGCACTGTACAGATCGACGAAGCTGATTCAAGCCGAGTCCCTGGTCGCTTTTGGGCAGCACCTCGGGCACGGCCATTTGATATACGTGCCGAGCAGACGGAAAACGGCTTCCGTGTATCGACCAGCCAAGACGGCTCCTACCGCCTGCCCGGGCGGCCAGTACACCAGCGCACCTGGGAGCTGAACGCTCAGCGGTTGGTGGTGATTGACACGATCGTTGGGGAGTTCGGCGAGGCCATCGCCCGCTTTCATCTCCACCCAGGTGCCCAGCCCGATGGGGAGGGGGAGCACGGGCACTTACGGTTGCCTGACGGGCAACATGTCCGCTGGCGGGTCACCGACGGCGAGGCGCGGATCGTCGCCGAGCGCTGGCATCCGGAGCCCGGCTTGTCGGTGGCGGGGTGGTGTCTGAAGGTTCGTTTCTCGGGCAACGTCTGCCGAACGGAACTCGAGTGGGCTACCCGGAATTCCCGGGACTCCGGGCGATCGACGGGGACTGACAACTCTGGGTCCTAACCGGCCTATCCGGGGCGTGACCGCCAGCGTCTGCAAAGCGCGTTGAGCGGCCATCGGGCAGACCCCTGTTGAGGGGCCGTTCCTGAGAGGCTCCGAACACACCCGGCGGTGGCGCTAGATCTCGCTTCGCGGGGTCTCGGGGATCCGCCGCGGGGTCCGGTTGAGCAGCGCCGCAGCGGATCAAAGGCCGCCAACCCGCACATAGATGAGGCACCCCATCTCGGAGAAGGGGGTGTGTTGGCTCAGATGGGGGCTTCGGATCCAGGTGCCTTCCGGATACCGGCCGTGCTCATCGGTAAACTCGCCCTCCAGCACCAGGATCTCCTCGCCGCCCCAGTGGGTGTGCCGCTGGAAGTGGGTCCCCGGCGCCCAGCGCACCAGCGCCACGTTCTCGGGATGGCCGCCCTGGGCATAGAGGGGCCGTACGCGCAGCCCCTCCACCAGACCGGGCCGCCAGCCGGCGGGGTCGGTGGTGTCCTCGACCCGGCGCGGCCGATCCTCACCCGGATACTGGCGCAGCCGCACGAACAGGGTGCAGCCGGTTTGGGAGCGGGGTGAGTGGCGGCTGCCGTGGGGGTTCATGAGGAAGGTCCCGGCCGGATAACCCCCGTGTTCGTCGCAGAAGACCCCGGCAAGCACCAGGATCTCCTCGCCTTCCGGATGGACGTGCTCGGGGAAGGCGCCGCCCGGGGCATAGCGCACCAGACTCGTCACCGGCCCGTGCTCGCCATCCGACCGGTAGAGCGGCTTGCGCCACACTGTGCCGCTGGGGCTGGGCTCCCAGGCCATGGGCGCGGTGTCGACCACCACCCGGCGGCTGAGGTCGGCGTTGACATCCGCAAGGTTCTTGTGGATCTGGCGCGGCGTCGTTCCGCCGGGCGGCTCGGTGTCGGACATGGTGAACCCAATAGAACTGATCTGGAGGTGAGGGGAATACTTGGCTCGCGCTGACCGGTCGCAAGGTGGACTGCTTTGTTCCGCGCCTTGCCTCGCATGCGGCACTTCGGGGCGACCGACCGGGAGGCAGTAGCTGCCGCCATGGCTCGGCCAGAGCCCCTGACCAACAGTGTCTCGGTAGCGCGGAGGGTCACGAACCCCGTCGAGCTGCTCTGCGACAACGAGCCCAGGTCGTCCAGTTCCATGCGCTCATGTCTGCCGCCCGGGGCTGTGGCCGCCAGATCGTCGCCGCTGTGGTGAGCGCGACGCCCGAGGACTGGTATCTGGCAGTCGTCCTGAACTGGAGCAGCGGGCTCTTGCGGAAGATCGCGGAAGATTGCCCGCGGCTCGTCATCTTGTGAGGGCGACGGGGCAAACATTTCGGTTGGTGATCTTGCATTGGTGGGACGGGGTGGGGGCTATGACCGGCGAGAGCCCGCAGTGAGGCGCACCGGGGGGGCAACAAAGGCGTCAACATCTGGGGACCTGATCGTCAGAGCGAGAGGCTGCTGGCCGTGTACACGACTGGCACGCGTTTCCGGTTCCATCGACTGCCGTAACCCCGGGGCCCCCTCGCCAGAGCACGCGGTAACGGCCAAGCGGCCCGTTATCATCCGCCAGACGCGAGCCATTAGGCGAAAGCGCCGTGCTCGATCAGACCATCGCGCCCCAGTCGCGCGAGGAGCGCGGGGTGGACTACCAGGACTCGCCGAAGGGGCGGAGATCCAGCTCGAAGGTCCAGGCGGATCTGGGCTGGCGGGCGAGGAAGAAGACGGACTCGGCGATGTCGTCGGGCCGGGCGAAGAAGCTGTCCGGGGCGTCCGGCATCATGGCCCGGGCGGCGGGCATGTCCACCATGGCGTCGATGATCACATAGGCGACGTGGATGCCCTCGGGGCCCAGCTTGCGGGCGAGGGACTGGGCGAGGCTGCGCTGGGCGGTGTTGGGCCTCACGCTAATCCGCAATTCACCGCCCCTTTTGGTTGACACTGTGCCACCGGTGGAAGCGTGGTGCCGGTGAGGCAAAGCGGGCGGGAGTTGGTCCGGGGTTTCCCATGGACACCACCGCCGGGCGGGG
>JBGSUY010000495.1:0-4514 GCA_041753195.1 Chromatiaceae bacterium | reverse complement strand
GCCGTGGGCGTTTACTGGGCCGCGGCGGCCTCGGCCTTCACCTCGGGCTCGTCCTTGCCGACCTTGCTCCCTGGCTCCCTGGCTCCCACGCTCCAGCGTGGGAGCCAGTGCCGACGCTCCGCGTCGACTAACCTTGCCGGCACAGCCACCCTCGCGAGCACCCCGCCCATGGGCCGCGACCGCTACCGCATCCTCGACGAGACGGCGCCGCACTTCTTCACTTGCACGGTGGTGCAGTGGCTCCCCCTCTTCGCCCAGCCGGCCAACGCCCAGATCCTGCTCGATGCGCTCGGCTACCTCCAACGCGAAGGCCGCCTGACCCTCTACGGCTACGTCATCCTGGAGAACCACTGCCACCTGCTGGCCGCCGCCCCGCAGCTCGGCAAGGCCGTCGCGAGCTTCAAGTCTTACACCGCGCGGCGGATCGTCGATCGCCTCAGCGAGCGCTGCTCCCCGGTGCTCGACCTCCTCGCCTGGCACAAGACCCGGCACAAGGTCGATCGCAAGCACCAGGTGTGGCAAGAGGGCTCGCACCCGGAGGGGATCCAGGGCGAGGTGATGATGCGGCAGAAGCTCGACTACATTCACAACAACCCGGTCGCCCGGGGCTATGTCGACGACCCGCTGCACTGGCGCTATTCCAGCGCGCGCAACTATGCGGGGCGCGAGGGGTTGATCGAGGTCGTCACCCAGTGGTGAGCGAGCGGGACGCGGAGCGTCGGCTCTTGCTCCCACGCTGGAGCGTGGGAGCCAGATACGCCGCTGGAGCGTGGAAGCCAGATGCGGGCGTGGGAGCCAGATGCCCTGGCGTAATCACTTGTCGCTTAGTCCTTCCCCCTTGCGGGGGAAGGTTGGGATGGGGGTGAAACCCGGCGGCTAGCTCAACGGCTTCGGGCGGGCCTCGACCCCCCTCCTGACCACCCCCTGTCAGTGGGGAGGAACGGTGGAGTGCGTCTGCCAGGGGGGAGGAATGCGGGGAGGGTCTGGGGGGCGACCTGGGCGATCCTCGCGGTGCCCTTCCGAAGCGGGGGCTGTGCCCCCAATTCCGTCCCATCATCGGTTTGCGGCGCGAGCGCGCCGACCGCGACACCGGCTCCTGGAGTGCCCATGGCCCGCAGCCCTTTTTTCCCCGCCTTCGATGCGCTCCCGGAAGAGATCCCGATCTTTCCGCTTCCCGGTGCGGTGGTGATGCCGGGGGTGCAGCTCCCGCTCAACATCTTCGAGCCGCGGTATCTGAACATGGTGGCCGACGCCATGGCGGGGGACCACCTGATCGGGATGATCCAGCCCACCAGCGAGACGCTGCTGGACGAGGTGCCGGAGCTCCATCGCATCGGCTGCGTCGGGCGCATCACGTCCTACAGCGAGACCACGGACGGACGGATCGTGATGGTCCTGACCGGGGTCTGCCGCTTTCAGGTGCGCGCCGAGCTCGCGGGCCAGCGGGGGTACAGGCGGATTGCCGCGGACTGGGGCCCCTTCGTCTCGGACTGTCAGGACGAGGGGCACAACATCGGGGACCGGAAGGGCTTCCTGGTCTCCCTGAAGTCCTACTGCACCCTGCGCGGGGTGGAGGTCCCCTGGGATGACGTGAAGAAGATGCCCGACGGTGATCTGGTGAATCTGCTGTGCGCCCACCTCCCTTTGAGCCCCGAGGACAAGCAGGCCCTGCTGGAGGCCATCCCGACGGCGGAGCGGGCGCAGCTGATGCGGGGCCTGATGGACATGGCGGCGGTGGCCAGCATGGACGTGGCGGAGCACCGGCACTAGACCCTCCTTCCCCCTCGTGGGGGAAGGCCGGCATGGGGGTGAAAGCTCGCGGCCGGCGATTTGGCCTCGGGCGGGTGTTCGACCCCCCTCCTAGCCTCCCCCCTGCCCGGGGGGCGGGACTGGGTTGGCCGGGCGTCAGGCTTGAAAGCGCTGGGGTTCAGGGCTATCTGTTGGCCATTGGATTGGCAGTTCTAGGAGGTTTCCAGTAATGGCAGTCACACTCACCGAATCGGCGGCCCGCCATGTGGCGGGCATGTTGGAGAAGCGCGGTCGCGGGGTCGGCCTGCGGGTCGGCACCCGCAAGAGCGGCTGCACGGGCTACGCCTATGACGTGGACTACGCGGACGACGTCGACGATGGGGATCAGGTGTTCGAGAGCCACGGGGTCAAGGTCGTGGTGGATGGGGTGAGCCTCGCCCGCATCGACGGCATGGAGATCGACTATGTGCGCTCCAGCCTGCTGAACCAGGGGTTCGAGTTCCGCAACCCGAACGTCAAGGACACCTGCGGCTGCGGCGAGTCCTTCAGCGTCTAGCCCTGCATGCGCGCGGACGCCATGACCAGCCCTGAGATCCAGGAGATCATCGAGGACTTCGATCTGCTCGGGGACTGGGACGCGCGCTACCAGTACCTGGTGGAGGTCGGGGACCGGCTGCCGGCCATGCCGGCGGCGGAGAAGACCGAGGAGCACCGCGTCAAGGAGTGCATGAGCCTGGTGCACCTGGCCGCCCACCCGGATGCATCCGTGCCGCCCCGACTGCACTTCCTGGGGGACTGCGACACCGCCATCATCAAGGGGGTGGTGGCGATCCTGGTGCGCCTCTTCTCGGGCAAGACCCCGGCGGAGATCGACGCCCTGGACGTGGACGCCCTGTTCGAGGGGTTGCACCTGGAGGAGCACCTGAGCCCCAACCGGCACGTGGGGGTCTACGCCATCGTGGAGAAGCTCAAGGGGCAGGCGCGGGCCTTTGCCTGAGCCCTCGACCTGCGACTGGTGGAACCGCTTCGCGTTCCACCCTACCGGAGATTGGTAGGGTGGATGCCCGAAGGGCGATCCACCAATTCGGCGGGCACCGCGGCCTCGGCCTCCCAAGGCCGGGTGAGGCAGATGGAACGGGCGTCGAGCAAGAGTGCATAGACCTCATGGAGACGGCTGGGGATGCGCACCGCACCCTCATGGGTCGCGTATTTGCGGGCCAGGTAGTCGCGGGGGGCCTTGGGCAGGTCGAACAGGTCCACCAGGTACATGTTCCAGTCGTCGAAATAGGCGTCCCCCATGGGCTCGTAGGTGAGGAGCTGCACCTCCCGGTGACGCTTGTCGCGGATGATGCGCCCGAAGAGGGCGTTGACGGCGTCCGAGGGCCCCTCCAGCACCTGCAGGAAGCGATTGCCCGAGAGCAGCAGCAGTCCGTTGATCCCGGCCGCCTTGTTGTGCTCGGTGCTACGCTGGACCAGGTCGCGCAGATCGTCGTTGGCGATGGGGTTGCGGGTGCAGGTGCTCTGGTAGATCAGTCGGCAATGGCTCATGGCTCTCGTCTCTCGGCGGGTGCTCCCTGGTGGAATCCTAACAGGCGATCACCCCAGCACAAGGGCGCGGTGGCTGGCGAGCCGTGCCGCGCGACTGTAACCTGCTCTCCTTGCGACTCACTGTCACTGACCGGGGAGAGGGGCCATGGCCATTAAATCCGACCGCTGGATCCGCCGCATGGCGGCGGAGAACGGCATGATCGAGCCCTTCGAGCCCCGGCAGGTACGGGAGGGGGAGCTGGGACGGGTGATCTCCTACGGGACCTCCAGCTACGGCTACGACATCCGCTGCGCGGATGAATTCAAGATCTTCACCAACATCAATTCGGCCATCGTCGACCCCAAGAACTTCGACGCCAACAGCTTCGTGGACGTCAAGTCTGACGTGTGCATCATCCCCCCGAACTCCTTCGCCCTGGCGCGCACCGTGGAGTACTTCCGTATCCCCCGGGGCACCCTGGTGATCTGTCTCGGCAAGTCCACCTATGCCCGCTGCGGGATCATCGTGAACGTGACCCCCCTGGAGCCCGAGTGGGAGGGCCACGTGACGCTGGAGTTTTCCAACACGACGCCCCTGCCGGCCAAGATCTACGCCAATGAGGGGGTGGCCCAGATCCTCTTCTTCGAGTCCGACGAGGAGTGCGAGACCTCCTACAAGGACCGGGGCGGCAAGTACCAGGGCCAGCGGGGGGTGACGTTGCCGAAGTCTTAGGCGAGGGCCGGGAGCGCCAGCCGCCCGGAGCCACTGTGCCGGCGGCGAGGTCTCACCCCCATCCCGGCCTTCCCCCTTGAGGGGGAACGCGGGGTTGAAGGGGGGTCCCGGGATCCATCGTCGATTTGACGTCCGGCTTGGCGGATGCCGAGCCACCCTGCCTGCACATCGCGGTAGCCACCATGACCTTCGACCGGCCCAGCGTCCTGTTCGTTGCCCTCGGGGGCTTCTTCGTCTGCAACGCCCTGATCGCTGAATTTATCGGGGTCAAGATCTTCGCCCTGGAGGACACCCTGGGGCTGCCCCCCTTGGACTGGAGCCTGTTCGGTCAGAGCGGATCCCTGAGCTTCACCGCGGGGGTGCTGCTGTGGCCGGTGGTCTTCATCATGACGGACATCATCAACGAGTATTTCGGTAAGCGGGGGGTGCGCCTGCTCTCCTGGCTAACCGTCGGGCTGATCCTCTATGCCTTCGTCTTCGCCTACCTGGCCATCGGGCTGGCGCC
>JBGSUY010000494.1:0-6466 GCA_041753195.1 Chromatiaceae bacterium | reverse complement strand
CGACCGGGTTGGCGGCCTGGTGTTCGGCGACCCCAAGGCGGGTCTCCAGCATTTCCGGCCCTCGCGCGGACGGCGCGCTCTATGGCAGCTCTTGCGCACGCTGACCGAGCCCGCCACCGAGCATGACCGCTCGATCGACTGCCTGGAGGGCGCCCTGCAGCGGGCGACCTCGGGCCTGCCCACCGGCTCCCTGGTGTTCGTGATCGCGGACCTCAATCGGGATGCCCGGACCTTGGAGCGGGTCCTGGGAGGTCTGATCCAGCGCAACTCCGTCGTCCTGCTGCCGGTGGACGACCCGGCGGACTGGGAGATCCCGTCCATGGGGGTGGCCACCTTCACCGGGACCGACGGCACACTGATCGAGATCGACACCGACGACCCCCAGGCCCAGCGGGACTACCGCAGAGCCTGGCAGGCCCGCCGCGACCTGCTCCAGGCCATGGCCCACCGACTGCACATCATCCTGGTGCCGGTGTGTACCGACCACGAGATCCACTTGAGCCTAATCCACGCCCTCGAACAGCGGGCGCGGGCGCGGGTGATGTGATGCAGCCAGGGTTGGACCAACTGCGGGATATTCAGGGCATCACCGGCGTTCCCTGGTGGCCGCCGGCCACGGGGTGGTGGCTACTGCTGGCGGCCCTGGTGGCGCTCGTCTTCGCTTCCTACCATTGGCGCACCATCCTCCGGCTGCGGGTCCCGATCCCCGGAATCACCCTGGGCACCTGGCGCTGGGATGCGGCCGCCGAGCTGCGCGCCCTGCGCCGCCGTGCCCGGGAAGGTCAGGACCCCAAGACCACGGTTGGCCAGCTCTCCGAGCTCTTGCGGCGTATCGCCATGGCGCGCTGGGGGCGGGAGTCCTGCGCCGGGCTGAATGGCGCGGAGTGGCTCACCTGGCTCGCCGCCAAAGATCCCGCGGGTTTCCCCTGGGAGGCGAGGGGCAGACTGCTCATCACCGCCCCCTATGCCCCGCCGGGTGCCCTGGGTGAGCGGGACCTGCTGGCACTCATCGATGCCGCCTACGTCTGGGTCTCCGCCCCCGACCCCAAGCCGGACCCTGGCGTCAGGGGCAGGTCGGGTTGGGGCCTCGGGCGCGTCGCGGAACTGCTGCCCTGGGTACGCCCCGTGCGGGGTGAGGGGTCCAGTGCCTGAGTCACGTCATGTTTGAGTTCCACTGGCCCTGGGCCGCCATCCTGTTGCCCTTGCCCCTGCTGCTTCCCTATCTCTGGCCCAGGCCGGAGAGCCACGAGGAGGACCAGCTCGACGGGCAACGCCAGACCCTGCTGCATCCCCGCCTGGATGCCCTCCAGGCGGCCTATCAGACGCGCCGACTGCGCCGTCAGCTCGGTGGCTGGATCTACCGAGCCTTGCTGGGACTCCTGTGGATCGGCCTGGTGCTTGCCCTGATGCGGCCCCAATGGCTCACCCCCTACACCGAGGTCAGCACCCCGGGCTACGACCTGATGCTTACCGTGGACGCCTCCCACTCCATGGACGCCCTCGACTTCACCGTCGGGGGCCGTCAGGTCACCCGCATGCAGGTGGTCAAGGGGGTCCTGGGCCGATTCATCGATTCCCGGGAGGGGGACCGTGTCGGGCTCATCGTCTTCGGCAGCCAGGCCTTCGTGCTCTCACCTCTGTCATTAGATCGCAACGCTGTGCGCCAGCTCCTGGACGGGGTGGTCTCGAGCATCGCCGGCCAGGGAACCGCCCTGGGGGACGCCATCGCCCTGGGGGTCAAGAAGCTGCGCGAGCGCCCCCCCCAGTCCCGGGTTATGGTCCTGATCGCCGATGGGGACAGCACCCATGGCAACTTCGCCCCGGTGGAGGCGGCCCGCCTGGCGCGCATGGCGGGGGTGCGGATCTATGTGATCGGGGTGGGCAGCAAGCAGGCGCAGATCCCCATCTACGAGGATGGGCAGGTCAAGTATCGCGATGACCTCACCATGAACGAGGACACCCTCCAGGAGGTCGCCAAGACCACCGGCGGGGCCTATTTCCGGGCCACCGATACCCGCGCCCTGGAAGAGATCTCCGAGCGGGTGAGCCAGCTCGAGAAGACCCAGGCGGAGGCACGCACCGCCTTCCTGCCGGAGCCCTTGTTCCGCTGGCCGCTGGCGCTTGCCCTGCTGGCCCTGCTTGGACTCGGCCTCTTCCCGGAAGGTCGCAAACGCTTCGTGCGGGGGCCTAGCGGTGCCTGAGTCCGGTTTTCACTTCGCCGAGCCCGCCTGGTTCTGGGGACTGCTCGCCATACTGCCGGTGGCCCTGTGGCTGGTCCGCAGTGCCGCCCGAGCAGCCCGGGGGCCCATTCACCGCTACGCGGATACGCACCTGCTGCCCCATCTGACCGGAACCCGGGACCTTGAGACCCACGAGCGCTGGGGGCGCTACCTGCGCTGGTCCCTGCTGTGGGCCCTGCTGCTCGCGGCCATGGCGGGTCCCCGCTGGGATGCCACCGATGTCCGGCTCTTCCATCCGGGCAACAACCTGTTGGTGCTGCTGGACATCTCCCGCTCCATGCAGGTGGACGACGTCTCCCCCACCCGGCTCGGGCGTGCCCGCCAGGAGCTTCAGGACCTGATCGTCGCCAACCGGACGGTGCGGCTCGGTCTCATCGCCTTCGCCTCGGTGCCCCTGGTGCTGTCGCCCATCACCGAAGACACCTACACCATCCTGAACGCCCTGCCGGCCATCTCGACGGACCTGGTGGGCCTCCAAGGGAGTCGGGTCGGTACGGCCCTGGACCGGGCCGAGGCCCTGTTCGCCGGACTTCCGGAGGACAGCGCCCGCTCCGTCCTGCTCATCAGCGATGGGGACTTCGGCGAGCCGGAGCTCGTCGAGCGGGTTCGCAAGCTGGCCGAGTCGGGCGTCCGTTTCCATGTCCTGGGTATCGGCACGCCCCAGGGCGGCCGGGTCCCTGCCCCCAGAGGGAATTGGGTGCTGGACTCGACGGGTGCGCCGGTGGTCTCGGCACTCAACGAGCCCCTGCTGAAATCCCTCGCCGAGACCGGCGGCGGGGTCTATCGCCTGGCGGATTATCGCGACGGAGACACCCGCGCCATCCTCAAGGCGGCGGAGGTGATGCGCCTGCCGCCGGAGGCCGGAGATGAGCGGACGCGCCTTTGGAACGAACGCTACTGGATCCCGGTGCTCCTGGTGGCCGGCCTGCTTCTGCCCCAGTTCCGCGGCCGGCTCCGCCGGAGGTCCGCGACATGAGTCGATGGCTGACACTGTGGGTCGTCGTCCCGGGCCTCCTGCTGACCGCGGTGGCCCGCGCTGGGCTCTTCAAGAACAGCGAGCAGGAAGCCTTCGAGCGCTTCCAGGTGGGGGACTACAGCGGGGCGGCGGAGACCTTTCAGCACCCCTATCGCAGGGGCGTGGCCCTCTATCGGGCGGGGCGTTACGAGGAAGCGGCGCGTGCCTTCGAGCGCCTGGATCGGGGCTCCGATGTCCAGGCGGCCCGCTACAACCTGGGCAACTCCCGCTTCCAGCTCGGGGACTTCGCAGGGGCCGTCGCCGCTTATGAGCAGGTCCTGAGCGCGAACCCCGCCCACGAGGACGCGGCGTACAACCTGTCCCTGGCCCGTGCCATGCTCGCGCGGCTGGAGCAGCAGGCCTACGACGAGCAGAAGAAGGAGGAGGAAGCGCGCAAGGAGGCGGAGGAACGCGCCAAGCAGAAAAAGGAGGAGCAGGAGAAGAAGGAGTCCGAGCAGAAGCCGCAGGAACGAAAAGAGCAGGAGCAAAAGGACCAGCAACAGCAGGATCAGCAGCAGAAGCAGGACCAGGAGCAGAAGCAGGACCAGCAACAGCAACAGCAACAGGACCAGCAGCAGCAACAACAGCAGTCCAGCGAATCCCAGCAGCAAGAGGGCGAGGGCGAGCCAAGCAAGGACGCGGAATCCAAAGATGGTAAAGAGGGCAAGGAAGGCGAGGCCGGCAAGGAGTCAAATGGTAAGGAGTCAACGGAAGAGCAGCAGAAGGGCGGCGAGACCACCGAGGAGCCACGCACCGGCGAGTCCAAGTCCGAGCCCACCGAGTCCGAGCAGGGCAGCGAGGACAAGCAGCGTGAGACCGAGGGGGCGGGTACCCGTGAGGACACCCCGGAAACCGAATCCGGGGATCAGACCGAGGAAGAGGCGTCCAAGCAGGAATCGGGTCGCGACCAGCAGGATCAGACCTCCGAGGGCGCTGGCGGCGAGCAGACTCAAGAGGAGCAGACCAGCGGGGACCAGGAGACCGAGCAATCCGAGCAGGCGGGCAAGAAGCCGGATGAGCAGCGGCGGGACGAACAGGCGGGGGGTGACAAGAAAGACGAAAAGCCCCAGGCCGACGCGGGTGGCGAGGATGACAAGGCCCAAGAGCAGTCCCCCGGGGAGTCCCAGGAACCAACCGAGACCGAGGGAGACCAGCCCGGCGAGCAGCCGGAAGACAAGCCGGGCAAGGGCGAGGAGTCAAAGGAGCCCGACGCCAAGCCAGCCGACCAAGCCGAAGAGAAACAGGAGCCGAAGGACGAGGGCGGCAGCGAGGACAGACCAGGTGAGGGCAAGCGCCCGGACGAGGGGCGGGATCAGCCCGGGACGGCCGACCAGGCCAAGGACGCGGACCAAGCGCCCCCGGCCGAGTCTGAGCAGCAGCAGGCCGGTGAGAAGCCCGACCAGTCCGAGGAGGAGCCTGGAAAGGAGCAGGGGACCCGCCGCGGCGGCTCGGCTGACATGTCGCCCTCGCAGACGCCCCAGAAGGAGGGTGCCGCCGACGCGGTCGATCGATTCGATCAGTTCGGCCATCAGCCCATGTCCGACGTCCCGCCGGACGCGGCTCAGGGGGAGGTACCGTCCCTCGGCGGACCCATGGCGATGGGTCCCGGGATGGCGCTAATCGAGCAGCGCCTGCGGCAGGTCGAGGGTGACCCAACCCTCCTGATCAATAACCAGTTCAAGCTCGAGGAGATGCGACTGATGCAAGGGGCACGGGGCCCGCTGCGGGAGAGCCGCCCATGGTGAGGGCAAGAGACCACAGGTTCCATCGGGCCCTGGGCGGGGCGGCACGGCTCCTCACCCTCCTTGGGGGCGTCTTGGCCTGGGGATCAGTCCTGGGCTGGAGCTACCCGCCGGTGGGTCCCTACGGCGCGCCCTCCCAAGGCCCCTATCAGGGGGCTCCGCAGGGACCTTTTCAAGGTGTCCCCCAGGCGCCTTACCAGGGGGCACCCCAGGTCCCGTACCAGGGCGCGCCTCAGGTTCCCTACCAGGGTGCGTATCAGCAGGGTGCCCCCCAGTCTCCCTACCAAGCGCCGCGCCAGGGCGGTTACCAGCCCGTGCCCCAGATGGCCTATCCGGGGATGCCTTATCAGTTCCGTCCTGCCCAGCCCGACAATGCCCGCGGGGCACCCCCCGTCTATCAGCCGCCAGCCGGGCGGCCGCCCGGCTATCAGCAACCGGCCGGCCAAATGCCGGGCTACCAGCCCGGCTACGAGGGTGCCTGGCCCCGCGGTCCGGGTGGCTATGGTCAGCAGCCGCCCGCCGCGCGTCAGGCCAAGCCGCCGACCCTGGAATGGACCCTCGACGAGACCCAGCCCTATGTCCAGCAAAACCTGCTGTTGCGCCTGCGGCTGATCAGCGCCGATTCGCTCAGCACCGCGGATCCCGAGCTGCCCGCCAACGGGGATGTCCTGCTGCAGAAACTGGCCGGTCCCACCTCGAGCACCCGCGCCGTCGGCGGCAACGGTCAGCGGGATGTGGTCACGGAATTCGTGCTGACCCTGACCCCCCTGCGCTCCGGGAATCTGGAGTTGCCGGCACTCAAAGTCACCGGCACCCGCCCCGGCGCCTACGGGGCCAGCGAGCGTTACGAGGCGGTGGCGTCCAAGCTCATGCGGCTTCAGGTGCGCCCTGCCATGGCCTCGGTGCGCCCCTGGCTGCCGCTGCGTTCCCTCACCCTCAATGCCTCCTTCGACCACGGGGAGGAGGTACGCCCAGGCCAACCGGTCACCCTGGCCCTCGAGCTCGCCGCGGTGGGCGCCCATGCGGCTCAGCTCCCGAATCTGGAGGACCAGCTCACGAGCCCGGACTTCCGGGTCTATCGGGAGCAGAGCCTTACCGATACCAGCCTGTCCCCCGATGGCCGCCAGCTGATCGGGAAGCGCACCGAGTACTACACGCTGGTGCCCCAGTCTGGCGGCACCCTGCGGTTGCCGGAGATCGAGGTGCCCTGGTGGAACGTGGACGCGGGTTCTCGGCAGGTGGCGACCTTACCGATCCGAACCCTGAGCATCGCCGGCGGCAGCGGTCCCTTCAGCCTGCCGGCGTCCATCACCGCGGGCGGATCCGGTTGGGCCGCCGTCTGGATTCCACTCGCGGCGGTGTTGCTGGTACTTGCGGGCTACTGGGGTGGGGTCTTCTACCGGGGCCGAGGGCCCTCGGCCGAATCCGGCCTTGGACTGATCGCCCGCTTGCGCGGCGGGGCGACGCAG
>JBGSUY010000493.1:0-4469 GCA_041753195.1 Chromatiaceae bacterium | reverse complement strand
GCGCCTCAGACCACCCGGCCACCCGCCACGACGGCGCCGATGCCGGTCGAGCGGCCCGCGTACCGGGGCCCCTGGGAAGATCCGGCGAGCCCGCTCTACCAGCGCACCATCTACTTCGACTACGACAGCGACGAGATCAAGCCCGAGTACATCGCCCTGATGCGCAACCATGCGGCCTACCTGGGCAGCCACGCCGGCACCCGGGTTACCCTGGAGGGCCACACGGACGAGCGCGGCACGCGCGAGTACAACCTCGCCCTGGGCGACCAGCGGGCCGAGTCGGTGCGCCGCTTCATGGTCGCCGAGGGGGTGATCCCGGATCAGATGGCCACCTTAAGCTACGGAGAGGAGCGTCCGGCGGATCCCGGCCACCTGGAGTCCGCCTGGCAGCGGAACCGACGGGTGATCATTCAGTATTGAAGTGGCGAGTTGCGAGGGCCGAGGGCTAGGATAGTACTGGTTGAGGCATCTCCTCCCGCAGACTGATCACGGCAGTAAACAGATAGGCCGCGGAACCTGGTCGGAAAGAACATGAGTATGATGATGACTGACCCGAGGCCAATCGCCGTCCTGCTGGCCGCCCTCGCGGCGGCCCTAAGCGGCACCGCGAGCGCCGCCGATCCCCAGTTGGAGGGACGGTTGTCACGTCTTGAGCGCATCCTCGAGAACCAGAGCGGTTCCGACCTCATGCTGCGTATGCAGCAGCTCCAGCAGGAAATGCAGGAGTTGCGTGGGCTGGTGGAGACCCAGCAGTTCGAGCTGCAGAAGCTAAAGCGCCAGCAGCGCGATCAGTTCATCGACATCGACTCCCGCATGGGCGGCAGCCAGACGGGCGTCGAGGCGGTCGATCCAGCCCAAGGGGCTCCGACGAACCTTGGCGGCGGCGTCGATGCGGGCGGTCTGGACCTGAAGCCACCAGCGGGGGAAGGGGTTTCGGCACCGATCACTGCCCCCACGCCCGCGTCCCCTGGGGCTGTGGGCATCCCCTCCCTGCCAAGCCCGGAGACCACCGGGGGCAACGAGCGCGATGCCTACCGCGACGCCTTCGAGCTCCTCAAGCAGCGCAACTACCCTCAGGCCGTCGACGCATTCAATGACCTGCTGCGCCGGTACCCCCAGGGGCAGTACGCCGACAATGCCCGTTACTGGCTGGCCGAGACCTATTATGTGCAGCGCAACTACCCGGCGGCCTTGGCCGAGTTCGACCGACTGGTGCAGTTGAACGCCGGCAGCTCCAAGGTCCCCGGGGCCCTGCTCAAGATCGGCTACATCCAGTACGAGCAGGAGGCCTACGACCAGGCCAGGGCCGTGCTGCGCCAGTTGGTGACGCAGTACCCGGAGAGCACCGAGGCGCGCCTGGCCCAAAGCCGTCTGGAAAAGATGGGCCGGGAGAAGCGGTAGCCGGCCACCCGTTTGGGTGCCGAGTGCCGGGAATGTAAGCGTAGTCGGGTGAATCGGCCTCGCCCGCAGGCCCTGGACCCGGGGTCACAACCACACCGTCCCGGTATCGAGCCGCCGATGGACCTGCCCAAGGTTCGCGTCACCGAGATCTTCCATTCCATCCAGGGGGAATCCCTGAGCACGGGCGAGCGCACCGCCTTCGTGCGCCTCACGGGCTGCCCCCTGCGCTGCACCTACTGCGACACCGCCTATGCCTTCAGGGGCGGCGCTTGGCGGGAGATCCCCGCGATCCTCGAGCAGATTGCGGACTATCGGGTCCGACACGTTTGTGTGACCGGAGGCGAGCCCCTGGCCCAGGCCGCCTGTCTCGATCTCCTGAGCGCCCTCTGCGATGCGGGCTACCAGGTGTCCGTGGAGACGTCCGGCGCCCTGGATATCGGTCAGGTGGACGCGCGGGTCACCAAGGTGCTGGACCTCAAGACCCCCGGATCCGGCGAGCAGGACCGGAACCTCCTCGGCAATCTCGCGCACCTGGGCACCCGGGACCAGGTGAAGCTGGTGATCTGCGACGCGGCGGACTACCGTTGGGCCGCGTCATTGGTGCTCGACCAGAGGCTTCATGAACGCTGCACGGTGCTCTTCTCGCCTGTAACCCCTGGCTGCCCACCAGGCGACCTGGCGGACTGGATCCTGCATGACCGCCTGCCGGTGCGGCTCCAGATCCAGCTGCACAAGTCCCTGTGGGGTGAGGCCCGCGGGCGTTGACTGGAGGCAGACCCGGAAACAAGCCCATGAGCAAAGCACGCCAACCCAGGGCCGTGATCCTGCTGTCCGGCGGGCTCGACTCCGCCACCACCCTGGCCATGGCCCGGCATCAGGGCTTCGACTGCCACGCCCTGAGTGTCGACTATGGTCAGCGCCACCGTACCGAGCTCGACGCCGCCGCTCGGGTCGCCCAGGCCCTGGGGATCCGGGAGCATCGCATCGTGCCCATCGGCATTGGCCAGTTCGGCGGCTCCGCCCTCACGGACCCGGCGATCCCGGTCCCCGAGAGCCCCTCCCAGGGGATCCCCATCACCTATGTCCCGGCCCGCAACACCCTGCTCCTGGCCCTCGCCCTCGGCTGGGCCGAGAACCTGGAGGCGCGAGACATCTTCATCGGCGTCAACGCACTGGACTACTCTGGCTACCCGGATTGCCGACCCGAGTTCATCGCCGCCTTCCAGACCCTCGCCGACCTGGCCACCAAGGCCGGCATCGAGGGCCAGCGGTTCCAGATCCACGCCCCCCTGATCGACCTCACGAAGGCCGAGATCATCCGCCGCGGCACCGCCCTCGGGCTCGATTACGGGCTCACCCTGAGCTGTTACCAGGCGGACGAGCAAGGCCGCGCCTGCGGCCTCTGTGACTCCTGCCGCCTGCGCGCCGAGGGCTTCCGCGCCGCGGGTCTGCCCGACCCAACCCCCTATCGCTGACACCGGCTCCGCGATCGGGGTTCAAAAAGTCGCAAACGGCGCCTATACTCCTCCGTCCCCGCGCCCTTAGCTCAGTCGGTAGAGCATCTGACTTTTAATCAGGTGGTCGTGCGTTCGAGTCGCACAGGGCGCACCATAACTTCAATGACTTAGGCGCTTTGATCGCGCCTTTTTCTTTTCCGGTGTGCCGTCAAATGTGCGGAGCACTTCTTGCTTCTCACATTCGACCGTCCTGATCCTACCCTCGATCGCCCGAGCGTGATCGGCCAGGTGTCCAGGGGCGAGGTGGGCGTATCGCCTGACCATTTCCGCTGACGACCATCCCCCTAGCTCTTGCAGGACGTGGAGCGGTGTCCCGGCCTGCACATGCCAACTCGCCCAGGTTTGCCGGAGATCGTGCCACCGAAAGTTCTCGATTCCAGCCCTGGCGATGGCCTTCCTCCAAGCCGCCGTGCCCGCCTTGGCGACTGGTTTCCCTTTGGAGGTGAAAACACGCTCCCGGTGCTTGCCTATCCACTTTCTCAACACCAGCAACGCGTCCCTGTTGAGCGGTACCCCGATCGCCCTCCCCGCCTTGGCCTCATCGGCGTGTATCCAAGCCACCCACCTCACGAGGTCGACCTGATCCCAGCGCAGACCAGTGACGTTCGACTCCCGCAGGCCGGTCGCCGGGCTGAACCGCATCTTGTCGGCAAGGTGTGCAGGCAGTTCAGCTCGCAACCGGTCCGCTTCCTCCCGGGACAACCACCGAATGCGTCGTTTCGGCTCGGGGAGCAACCGCACGATGGGCGCACGCTCAATCCATCCCTACTCCCGTTCGGCCCGTCGCAAGATCGAGCGCACGAGGGCCAAGGTACGATTGGCCGTCGCATTACTGGAGCCCTCCGGCCTGGGCGTAACGCAGGACCCGCAGCCCGGCGGTCTCGGCGAGGACGAAATTGCCCATCAGGGCGACCAGCCGCTCCTCGATGGACTCGAGACCCTCCTTGACCGTCTTGGTCTGGCGCTCCAGCTTGGCCTTGTCCGCGGCGAGGGTAGGGTACTCCCCCGCGAGCCTCGTCCACAGCTCCAGGTCCTGTCCTTTAGGGATGAAGAGGTCCCGCTCCGGATCCCGCGGGGGCTCGCGCTTGCGCTGCACCGACTCCCAGAAGTCCAGGCATGCCGGGACCAGGGTCGTGGCGATGAACGCCTCGTTACGCGGCACCTCGAGCTCCTGGACCACACCCGGACCCTGGTAGAACACCAGGTAGCCACGTTGGGCACCGGACACATAGAGCTGCGCCTGGAGCTGGGGCCAGTACAGCTTTGCTGCCCGGGCGGCTTCGCCAAGCTCCAGAATCTCCTGATAGGTCTTAGGCCCTGGGACCTTCAGCTCCACCGGCTCCCCGTTGTCGTCGAGCCCGTCGAAGGACGCCCGGATGACCGGGTGTCCCTCGGCCTCGCCGCACAGGGGGGGACAAGCTGTGGGAGGAGAAGCACCCGCAGGCAGCCGAAGCGCTGTGGAAGCTGGCCGAGGCGCATGCCCAACAAGACCCGAGCTTCCGCACTACCCTGTCGTTTACGCGGCTGACTGCCGCCGAGGCGCTCAAGCAG
>JBGSUY010000492.1:0-4055 GCA_041753195.1 Chromatiaceae bacterium | reverse complement strand
TGGCAGGTCCGTCGCCGCCGCGGTGTCCGGCCGCTCGGCGATCGCGTGCAGCCGCGCGCCCGAGGTGATGGTGACGAAGCGCAGCTCGTCCCCGAGCTGGGTCAGGGTCCGGTAGAGGTCGTCGTCGCAGTAGAGGTCCAGCTCCGCGTCCAGCCCCGAGCCAATGAGACCCGACTTGCGGGCGGTCTCGAGGGCCGGACCGATGGCGACCCGGGCTGCGAGCACCCGGTCCCAGAAGCCGCGATCGAATGGGTCGTCCTCGGGCAGGGCGAAGAGTCCCTGATACCAGGTCTGCGTGAAGACGGTCTGACCCCGATGGCCGGGCATGTGGCCCCAGATCTCGTCGGCCGTGAAGGAGAGGATGGGCGCCAGCCAGCGCACCATGGCCTCGGCCACATAATATAGGGCGGTCTGGCAGGAGCGCCGGGGCAGGCCGTTCTCTTGGGTGGTGTACTGGCGGTCCTTGATCACGTCCAGGTAGAAGCCGCCCAGATCCACCACGCAGAAGTTGTGGACCTTCTGGTAGATCAGGTGGAACTGGTAGGCGCGGTAGGCCTCGATGATCTCCTCTTGGAGGCGCAGGGCCCGGTCCACCACCCAGCGGTCCAGCTCGATCATGGCGGCGGGGGCCACCGCGTTTTCGGCGGGGTCGAAGCCGTTGAGATTGGCGAGCAGGAAGCGGGCGGTGTTGCGGATGCGCCGGTAGGCGTCGGCGGTGCGCCGCAAAATCTCGTCGGAGACGCCCATCTCGCCGCGGTAGTCGGTGGCCGCCACCCAAAGGCGGATGATGTCCGCCCCCAGGGTCTTCATCACGTCCTGGGGCCTCACCACGTTACCCTTGGACTTGGACATCTTCTCGCCCTTGGCGTCCACGGTGAATCCGTGGGTGAGGACGGCCCTGTAGGGCGCCCGGTCATACATGGCCACGCTGGTCATGAGGGAGGACTGGAACCAGCCCCGGTGCTGATCGGAGCCCTCCAGGTATAGGTCCGCCGGGGCCCTTAAGCCCTCCCGGTGCTTCAGCACGCAGGCATGGGTAACACCCGAGTCGAACCAGACGTCCAGGGTGTCGTGGACCTTGTCGAACTCCGCGCCCTCCGCCTCGCCGAGCAGATCCGCCGGGTGCAGCTCGAACCAGGCCTCGATGCCCTTCTGCTCCACGCGCTGCGCGACCGACTCGATCAGCTCGGCGGTGCGGGGGTGCGGCTCACCGGTTTGCTTGTGGATGAAGAGCGGGATCGGCACCCCCCAGGTGCGCTGGCGGGAGATGCACCAGTCGGGCCGCCCCTGGACCATGCCCTCGATACGGCTCTGGCCCCAATCCGGTGTCCAGGCCACCTGGCGGATCTCCCGCAGGGCGGCCGCTCGCAGGTCGCGGCGCTCCATGCTGATGAACCACTGGGGGGTGGCGCGGAAGATGATGGGGGTCTTGTGGCGCCAGCAGTGTGGATAGCTGTGGGTGAAGCGCTGCTCCAGGAGGAGGGCGCCGTGGGCCTTCAGGGTCTCCACCACGGTCTCGTTGGCCTTGAAGACATTTTCTCCGGCGAAGAGCGGCGTGTCGGGCAGGAAGCGCCCGTCGCCCCCCACGGGGTTGTCCACCGGCAGGTGATAGCGCTGGCCCACGATGTAGTCGTCGAGCCCATGACCGGGTGCCGTGTGGACGGCCCCGGTGCCGGCCTCCAGGGTCACGTGCTCCCCCAGGATCACCGGCACCTCCCGGTCGTAGAAGGGATGGCGGAGCTTGAGCCCCTCGAAGTCCACCCCGCGGCCGTAGCCCATGACCCGATAGTGCTCGAAACCCCAGCGGTCCATGGTGTCCTTGAGCAGGCCCTCGGCGACGATCAGGCGCTCCTTGTGGCTGCCCGACTCCACCTGAACAATGACGTATTCCAGCTCCGGGTTCAGGGCCACCGCCTGGTTGGCGGGTAGAGTCCAAGGTGTGGTGGTCCAGATGACCACATAGGCGGGGCCCTCGCCGCAGCCATTGGGTGAGCTGTGGCAGCGCACCTCCAGGGCCGCCGGGTCCAGTACCTCGAAGCGCACGTCGATGGCGATGGACTGCTTGTCCGCGTACTCCACCTCCGCCTCGGCCAGGGCCGAGCCGCAGTCGATGCACCAATGGACCGGCTTCTCGCCCTTGACCACATGGCCGTTGGCGATGATGCGCCCGAGCGAGCGGATGATCTCCGCCTCGAAGGCGAAGTCCATGGTGAGATAGGGCCGCTCCCAGTCGCCGAGGACGCCGAGGCGCTTGAAGTCCACCCGCTGGCTGTCCACCTGGCTAGCGGCGTAGTCGCGGCAGGCAATTCGGAACTGGGTGGCGCTGATTTTGTATCCGGGCTTGCCCTTCTTCTTCTCCACCTGGAGCTCGATGGGCAGCCCGTGGCAGTCCCAGCCCGGCACATAGGGGGCGTCCAGGCCGTCCAGGGTCCGGGCCTTGACGATGATGTCCTTCAGCACCTTGTTGACCGCGTGGCCGATATGGATCTCGCCGTTGGCGTAGGGCGGTCCGTCGTGGAGGATGAAGCGCTCGGCCCCCGCTCGCGCCGACCGGATTAGGCCGTAGAGGTCCATGGCCTCCCAGCGCTTCAACTGCTCTGGTTCCCGCTGGGCTAGGTTGGCCTTCATGGGGAAGCCGGTGTTGGGGAGGTTCAGGGTTGCTTTGTAATCGGCCACGGCTTCAGTTTCCGTCAATGTAGGGTGCCGCCAGGGGCGGCCGGGTAGGGCCTCGATCGCCGGTATAGGCGGATCAGGGGGCGAGACCCTGGCGCCAATGGGGCCAACAGGGTCGAGGCTTGCGATCGCCTTGGTCTCAAACTAGGAACGGTCCGCGGACTCTATCACCGGCACCAAGCCGAGGTATTCCCGCGCCGCCGCCGCGTCGAGCGCGATCTGCCGGCGCAGGTCGTCGAAGGAGGCGAAGCGCTTTTCGTCCCGCAGCTTGAGCTTGAATTCCACCTCCAGGTGCCGGCCGTAGATGTCCCGATCGAAGTCGAACAGGTGGACCTCCAGCCGGTAGCCCTGGCCGCCCACCGTGGGCCGGGTGCCGATATTGGCGACACCGGGCCGGGGATCTTCCCGGAGCCCGCGGACCTGTACCGCATAGACCCCCCGCAGCGGGATCACACGGCGGTGGAGGTCGATGTTGGCGGTGGGGAAGCCGATAGTGCGCCCCCGCTTTTCCCCGTGTCCCACCCGGCCCTGCATCCGGTAGGGCCGCCCGAGCAGGTGACGGGCTTGCTCCAGGTCACCGCGGCCCAAGGCCTCCCGCACCCGGGTGCTGCTGATGCGCTCCTCCCCGTGGGTGATGGTGTGCAGGTCCTCGACGAGGAAGCCGCCACCGGCGGCGTCCTGCCCCATGGTGCGCAACAGGTCGTAGTCCCCGGTGCGGCCGCGGCCGAAGCGGAAATCGTCCCCGACCAGCAGGAAGCGCACGTCGAGACCATCGAGCAGGAGCCGCTGCACGAACTCCCGCGCCTCCATGACCGCCAGCCGAGGCCCGAACTCCAGGAGCATGACCCGCTCGATCCCGCTCTCGCGCAGGGCCTTGAGCTTCTCCCGCAGCCGCGTGAGGCGGGCGGGTGCCGCGTCCGGCGCGAAGTACTCCAGGGGCTGCGGCTCGAAGGTGATCACGGTCGCCGGCAGGCCGAGCTCCCGGCCCTTGGCGAGCAGGCGCCGGAAGACGGCGCGGTGCCCCAGGTGCACCCCGTCGAAGTTGCCGATGGTGGCCACGCACCCCCGATCCCGGGGGCGCAGGTTATGCAAGCCGCGGATAAGCCTCATGGGGGGGCGAACAAGCGAACAAGCGCGCGAGTATAACTGTCCAGGGGCAAGCTTCCGAGCGTCATCGACGGCCTCCGATCGCGCATGTGGCCTAGCCGCGTTGCTCCAGTAGCTGCCGGGGCCGCACCCCCGTGACGAGCAGCACGCTGACATAGACTGCCGCCCCGGCGAGGATCCAGAGTAGGAGTTGGGCCACCCGCTGTCCGGCGCCCATTGCGACCCAGCGCGCCAGGTCGCCGCCTACCAGGCGCAGGACCAGGCCCATGGCGAGT
>JBGSUY010000491.1:0-1735 GCA_041753195.1 Chromatiaceae bacterium | reverse complement strand
GCCGACGTTGGTCGTATCCAGCGCCAGCTTCATCCGGCGCGGCAGTACCAGCGAGGTGGCCGAGCCCTTGATGACCGCGTCGAACCGGCGGTACTTGTTGTACCAGCCACCGGTCAAGTACTCCGCCTGGCTGTCCTTGCTCACCCGCTTCGGATTCATGAAGTACGGGTATAGCTCGTTCAAACGGTCTGCGATCTCGAACACGGCCTGGATCTTGTCGGCCGCCGCGCCGAAGTCGCCCGTCTCGCGTGCTGCCTCGATCGCGTCGCAGAAGATGTCGGTGCTCTCCTGGATCGCCGCCATGGTGGCCACATGGGCCTTGGCCCGCGGGGTATCGGCGGTCGCGACCGCTCGGGCGATCGCGGCCCGGGCGAGGGCCCGCACCTCGGGGGTAAGCACCAGATGGTTGCCCCACACCTCGTTACCCGTGCCGTCGGGGACGTCGTCCATGCGGCGCTCCAGGAGCTCGAAGTATTCCTGCATGGCGGGGGCGGCCGCCCCGAACCGGCGGCGGCAGTAGTCGGCGATGATCTCGCGGTAATCCTGGTCGACGTTCCAGTAGAGCCGAATCATCAGCCAGTGATTCAGCCCGGAGGCGGCCCAGTCGTCGTGACCCTGACTCGTGTGACCGGTCAGGCCGAGCTGGTGGAACCAAGGGTAGTTGCGGCCGATGATCCCCCACTGCGGAGCGATCATCGCCAGGTTCCAGGAGAACCCAATGGGGTCGTAATCGTAGTAATAGGTCTCAGCGGGCGCGGCGCGGGCCTGGGCCATCCACGCCTCAAGCCAGCCCTGGTAGGCGCGGTTGGTCTTGCACTTCGGGTCGCGGACATGGTGGAGCGGACAGATGCTCAGCGGGGCCAGCACCAGCGCCATGTGGGGATCTACCCGCTCGATCCGCGGCGGCATCATGTTGTTGGAATACACGAGCACGCCGAACTTCGCCTCCGGATGGACCTTGGTCACGCGCTCGATGACCCGTCGGTGGAAGAACCAGAGCCGGTCGGTCGCCGACATGGCGCCGATGGTCCAGTCGTACTCGTTGACATCGAGCAGGCGCGAGCCGGGGCGCTCGTCGAGCGTCAGGCCATCCTCGGCCGAGACCGAGACGTAGGGCTGGCTGGGAGAGCGGTCGAGCTGCTCGATATAGCTGGCCGCGTACAGGTCCCAGACCTTGGGATTGGCCATGTTTGGGACACTGCGCACCGGCTGGTTGAAGCGCAGTGCGTAGAACTCCTCTGGCAGCCGCTTCTCCTCGACCTCCACAGTCTCCTTCGCTGTGGTGCCGTCGGGCTGCTTGCGGGCGACCGTCTTGGTGACCTTGACGGGCTCGCTGTCGTAGGCGGGTTGCTTCGCCCCCCAGCGGAGCGGGCCGGACAAGGCGTGGCTCTGGGCGATCACCGGGTCCTCAAGGGCGCGGACGAAATTCCCCTTGTTGCGCAACGTCCAGCGGGCGTAGCCGGGGTCGGATCCATAGGTGCACCACCAGTACCGCTGGCGGTGGGAAGGGTTGTCCGTCGCGGAGTAGGAGGTTACGACGGTCTTCAGCTCCGGGAGCAGCTCGCCGAATTCGCCGGGCATCACCCAGCGGACCCCGAGACTCTCGAGCCAATCGTATGCCGCGTACAAGGTCCCGCGGGCGCGCCGGCCGGCTAGGATCAGGCGGTCGTCCCGCACCCGACCGATGAACCCGTCCGGATCGAGCGCGTCCAGTTCCTGGCCGAGTCCGGCCTGA
>JBGSUY010000490.1:0-6789 GCA_041753195.1 Chromatiaceae bacterium | reverse complement strand
CGATTGATTTTGAATAAAAGAACTGCGGCGTTTCAGCGACTGAAAGGCAGGCACTGGACGTTATTCAGTGAATGCTAATATTGCGACGCGCATTCGTGGTCGCTTATATACTAACGCTCGCAGAAGTACAAAACTTCAGATGTTCTAGATTGCGCTAGGATACTTGTGTTCTAGACTGCATGCAGTCTAGAACACAAGTATCCGCGCAGCGCCTCCCACGGGAGTGTTTCAACCGCCCGCAAAGGCCACCTTGTCGTAGATCTCCGCCAAGTCCAGCGTGCACTCCAGGCTGGGAAGATGCACGCGGTCGGCGAGGGACTGGTAATCTCGGAGGAACCAGCGCCCGTCCTCGCCGCGGCTGTAGAGCTCCACCAGGACCTGGCCCTGGGACACCAGCAGATACTCCCTGAGGCTCGGGATCTGGCGGTAGAGGGCGAACTTGGCGCCGCGGTCGTAGGCCTCGGTGGAGTCTGAGAGTACCTCGACAATCAGGCTGGGGTTGAGCAGTACGTCGCGACGGCCGTCCAGGAGCTCCGGCTCGCCACAGAAGGCCACCAGGTCCGGATACTTGCCCGCGTTGGCGGAGCGGATCAGGACCTTCATTGCGTTGGCGTAGACCTGGCAAGGCCGGCCCTTGAACTGGATGCTCAGCTCGCGGTTGATGTTGCTGACGATGGCGTTGTGCTCCACGCTCGCCCCCGTCATCGCGACGACCTCGCCGCCGACGTATTCGCTGCGGCCCTCCAGGGACGCGCGCTCGCCTTCCAGCCATTCCTCGAAGCTCAGGTGGGGCTTGGGTTGCAGGGACATGAGGTCAGCTTCCGCGGTCTTGGTCCAGGCTCAAAAGTATCTGCGCTCAGGTCTTCTACCGGCGAGCGGCGGGGCGGAACGCGTCGGAGCGGCACCTTCACCGCGATGGGGCCTCGCGGATGTCCGAAAGGCTGGGGGAATCGCGCCGGGGCGGCGCTCCTACCCCTGGCATGGACGATCGGGGCGAATAGCGGATCCATGAGGCTCGATTATAGACAGGAACCGCGGTGGGCCCTGCCCCAGCGGGGGACGCTCGGAGGACTCAGGCGCGCAGGGACTCGCGATAGGAGCGGATGGCTTCGAAGGTGGTGGGGCGGTCGATTAAGCGGGTCAGCAGGTCCAGGTCGAGGCCGGGCAGGACCTCGCTCGCGGTGACCGGCACGTAACGCTCGCCGCGCAGGCGGTAGGGCTGGATGTGGCCTTTGCGCCAATACCAGACCTCCGCGACGCCGAGCTTGCGATAGATGGCGAGCTTGTCAATGCGCCCGGAGGTCCAGACCACCTCGATGGCCAGGTGGGGGCGCTCGGCCTGGTCGGTCCCGAAGACATAGCATTCATCGGGCTCGGCGGCCCGGGACTTCTCCTTGGATTGGAGGGTCCAGGAGCCGTAGGTGGAGAAGGGGATGTCGCACTCCAGGCAGTAGGTCTCGACCAAGCGGCCGATGACGGACTTGATCCCCTCGTGGGTCTGGGACGGACTCATGATCTCGAGGTCCCCTTCCAGGTAGGAGATGCGGGGGACCGAGTGGTCGCCACGGATCGCGACCAGCCGCTCGTAGTCTTCCCAGCTCACGCCCGCGAGGCGGATGACGTGGTCCTCGGTGGGGCGGTCGTCCCGTTGCTCGTATTGGGTCTGGGTGTACATGGCAAGCACCTTGCCGCTTGGATTCGGATCAGCTTAGCGGCTCGCTGGGCGCGGGCAAAGTGGACCTTGGCGGAGGGCGCATCTCCGCCTCATCCAGATCTGGCTGTTCCACTGCGAGGACCGGCCCAGGTGCGTCTTGCCCGTCTTTGTTGGCTCAATTGGAACCGGTGCCCTGACCCGCGGGTTGCGGGTCTGGGACCCCAGCGGGCGGGACGCCCGCGGTCCCAGTGGACGATTCAGGTGGACCGATCAGGGGGTCACGTTGACCATCCAGGAGACCCCGAAGCGGTCGACCACCATGCCGAAGGCGGGGGACCAGAAGGTGGCACCGAACGGCATCTGCACCTCGCCCCCGTCGGCCAGGGCCGCGAAGCGCCGTTCGGCCTCCGCGGCATCCGCGAGATTGAGGGACAGCGTGACCCCCTGGAAGCCGGAGCGCCCCGAGCAGCCGCCGTCGGACGCCATCAGGGTGCTGTCGCCGACGCGGAAGCTGGCGTGCATCACCTTGTCCTCGGAGCCCGGTGCCACCGCCCCCGGTGGCGGCGCCTCGGGGCTCTCCTTGAAGCGCATCAGCATGTCCACCTGGGCGTCCAGCGCCTGGCGGTAGAAGTCCAGGGCCTCCTCGCAGCGGCCCTCGAAGAACAGGTAAGGCTGGACTTGCATGGCTTGACTCCTGGTTGGTCGTGACCGGGACATCGTTGGCGGCTGGCTGCCGCCCGTCTCTCCATCGTTGGCAGTGGAGCTTGGCACGGTCGCGCCGCCGGCCTTCGCCTTCACTGCCCACGATAGGGATACTGGACTATTCTAGTTGGGAAACAGACCGGCCAGAGTCGGGACCAGGGCGAGGTCGCGCGTCAGCCCGCGGCGCCGTCGTGACCCCCCGCTTCCAGGGTGGCTCCGGCCGGATCTAGCACCAAGACAAGAGGCGTCATCACCTGGGAGGGCTACCCATGGCCTATGTCGTCACCGAGTCCTGTATCCGCTGCAAGTACACGGACTGCGCAGCGGTTTGCCCAGTCACCTGTTTCCACGAGGGGCCGAACTTCCTGGTGATCGATCCCGACGAGTGCATCGACTGCGACATCTGCGTCCCGGAGTGCCCGGTGAATGCCATCTACCCGGAGGAGGAGGTGCCGACCGGTCAGGAGCGGTTCATCGCCCTGAACGCCGAGCTGGCGCGGATCTGGCCCATGATCGACACCAAGAAGGACCCACCGCCCGACGCCAAGGACTGGGAGGGGGTCCCGGACAAGCTCCAGTACCTGGAGCGCTGAGCCGGCCATCCCAACCCCGCGATAAGGCACACCAAGAGAGGAGACGAGTCCCCATGGCGACGAAAGAAGCCCAGGCAGGCACATCGAAATCGGGCAGCCCGACCAAGGCCGTTCGCCGGAGGCGGCGGCGCCTTTTAGTTCTCGTCGCCACGCGCAAGGGGGCCTGGCTGTATCACGGCGATGGGAGGCGCAAGGCCTGGCGGGTCGACGGACCCCACTTCCTGGGCCAGATCATCAATCATCTGGTGCTGGACCCGCGCGATGGGCAAACCCTGCTGGCGGCGGCCAAGACCGGACACCTGGGTCCCACCATCTTTCGCTCCACCGACCTCGGGCGCACCTGGAGGGAGGCGGCGCGCCCGCCGGCCTTCGCCAAGGCGGCGGATGGAAGCGGACGCGCCGTCGATCACAGCTTCTGGCTCACCCCTTGCCACGCCAACGAGCCGAATGTCTGGTACGCCGGGACCTCGCCCCAGGGGCTCTTCCGCTCCGAGGACGGAGGCGACTCCTGGGAGCCCTTTTCCTCGATCAACGAGGATCCCCAGTACCGCGCCTGGATGGGCACGGTGCAGGATGGCACGCCGGATGGACCCAAGCTCCACTCCATCCTCGTGGACCCGCGCGATCCGGCCCATCTCTACTTCGCCATGTCGGGGGGCGGCGTGCACGAGTCCCTCGACGGGGGCCAGACCTTCGCGCCCCTCCTGAAAGGGCTGGAGGTGGTGGAAGGCTTCGACGTGTCCGACCCGACCTTCCATGATCCCCATTGCGTGCGGCTCTGCCCGAGCAACCCGGACCGCCTCTATCAGCAGAACCACTGCGGCATCTACCGGCTCGACCGGCCGAGCACCGAGTGGGTGCGCATCGGCAAGCGGATGCCCAAGAAGGTCGGCGACATCGGGTTCCCGCTGGTCGTGCACCCCCGGGATGCGGACACCCTCTGGGTGCTCCCGATGGACGGCCAGACGGTCTGGCCGCGCACCAGCCCGGACGGCAGGCCCGCGGTCTATTTGACGCGCAACGGAGGCAAGGGCTGGCGGCGTCTCGACAAGGGTCTCCCCGAGCGTCAGGCCTGGTGGACCGTGAAGCGCCAAGCCATGGGCGCGGACACCCTGGATCCGGTCGGCCTGTATTTCGGCACCACCAGCGGCGAGCTCTGGATGAGCCGCGACGAGGGCGACGACTGGGACTGCATCGCCCGGCACCTGCCCGAGATCTACGCGGTGGAGGCGGCAGAACCGGCGTGATGAAGGTGCTGATACCCACACCGCTCCATTCCTACACTCAGGGACCCGAAGTGGAGGCAAGCGGTGCCACCCTGGGCGAGGTCCTGGTGGACCTGGAGCGTCAGTTCCCGGGCATCCGCTTCCGCATGATCGACGAGCAGGACCGGATGCGGCCCCACATCCGCTTCTTCGTCAATCACCGAATCGTCCGCGAGCTCGACGCGCCCCTGGGCGAGCACGACGAGGTGGCCATCGTCCAGGCCCTGAGCGGTGGCTGAGCCGCGGGTCGCGCAGCAGGCTCCGGGACGGCCTTAGCCCCAGATCCGCCCCAGAGTCCGTTCATCCATGGGATCCCCGCGGCACCCGAGTGGCGCCCCGAGCCACGGTGTTACCATCGAAGACGTGACGACAGGGCGCCGGTGAGCGGCGCGAAACCCGCGGGGGGAGCTGTAGGTGTCCGTTCCGGCGGCCTTCATTGGCGTGGTGCTGATCTGGGGCACCACCCCGCTCGCCATCCAGTGGAGCTCCCAGGGGAGCGGCTTCCTGTTCGGGGTGGCCGCGCGCATGGTGCTGGGGGTCTTGGTGTGCCTGGCGCTGGTCTTGGTCCTGGGCCGGCGGCTGGGCTGGGATCGCCAAGCCCTGAGGACCTATCTCGCCGGCGGAATCGGACTCTGGGGGGCCATGACCAGCGTCTACTGGGCCGCCCAGTTCATCCCCTCGGGGCTCATCTCGGTCGTTTTTGGTCTGACCCCGGTGGTCACGGCCCTGATGGCGGCCCTGTGGCTGGGGGAGCGGTCCCTGACCCTGCCCCGCCTGGCCGGCATCGGGGCCAGTCTGGCGGGGCTCTGGGTCGTCTTCGGCCAGGGCATGGATCTGGCCGCGGGACCCTCCGGACCCTGGACCCTGGGGCTTGCCGGCCTGCTCCTGTCAGTGGTGATCCACTCCGCGAGTGCGGTCTGGATCAAACGGATCGACGCCCGGCTTCACCCCTTGGAGACCACCACCGGGGCGCTTCTGGTGGCGGTGCCCCTGTTCGTGCTGGACTGGGCCCTGCTGGACGGGCGTATCCCCCAGGAGCTGCCCAGCCGAACCGCCTGGTCCATCCTCTATCTGGCGATATTCGGCTCGGCCTTGGGCTTCATCCTCTATTACCATCTGCTGCGCCGCGTGCAGGCGAGCCGGGTGGCCCTGATCACCCTGCTGACTCCAGTGCTCGCCCTGGTGATCGGACAGGCACTGAACGGCGAGGTGATCTCGACTCGAACCCTCCTCGGGACCGGCGCTATCCTGGCCGGGTTGGCTCTTTTTCACTGGGGGGACGCGTGGCAGCGACGGCGAGGGGGCCGCACTCAAGCGCCCGCGAGCCCAGGCCTACCCTCCTCCACCAAAGAACACGCATGAACCCGATCCACGAGTTGACCGGCTATCTGGCGGCGACTCTGACCACCATCTCCTTCGTCCCCCAGGTGCTGCGGACCCTGCGCACCCGGGACACCCGGGCCATCTCGCTCGGGATGTACTCCCTGTTCAGCGCCGGGGTGGCCCTGTGGCTGATTTACGGGCTCTTGATCGGCGCCTGGCCCATCATTCTGGCGAATGTCGTGACCCTGGGCCTCACCCTGACGGTCCTGTGGCACAAGCTGCGGGAGCCTCCGGCGCCACCGGCTCGCGCTGGCGATCCGGTTTGAGCCCCTCGACCCTCCAAGGGACCTTTGCTACCCCTCCGGGCAGGTCCTAGACTGCGGCCTTTTCCGCCGCCCCTTCGCCTCCCCTCCCTCCATGTCCGACATGTCCCAGCACACCCCGGTGATGCAGCAGTACCTGCGCCTCAAGGCGGAGCACCCGGGGATGCTGCTCTTTTACCGGATGGGGGACTTCTACGAGCTGTTCTTCGAGGACGCGGAGCGCGCGGCAGCGCTGCTGGACATCACCCTGACCAAGCGGGGTCAGTCCGCCGGCCGGCCCATCCCCATGGCCGGGGTCCCCTATCACGCGGCGGAGGGCTATCTGGCCCGGCTGGTGCGCAAGGGGGTCTCCGTGGCCATCTGCGAGCAGATCGGGGACCCGGCCAAGTCCAAGGGCCCCGTGGAGCGCCGGGTGGTGCGGATCGTCACTCCAGGGACGCTGACCGACGAGTCCCTGCTGGAGGAGCGGCGCGAGAACCTGCTCGCTGCCATCGCCGAGGGCGCCGGGGGCTATGGGCTCGCCGTTCTGGAGCTCTCTAGCGGCCGCTTCTGGGTGCTGGAGGTGGAGACCCGCGAGGCCCTGGCCAGCGAGCTGGTGCGGCTCGCACCGGCCGAGATCCTGATCGATGAAGACAACCGGCTTGACGAGTCCCTGGGGCTGGAGCGGGGCCCCACCCGCCGGCCGGCCTGGCACTTCGACCCGGACAGCGGCCAGCGGCTCCTCACCGATCAGCTCGGCACCCGCGACCTCACCGGTTTCGGCTGCGCCGATCTCAAGCTCGCCATCGGGGCCGCGGGTTGCCTGCTGCAGTATGTCCGCGACACCCAGCTTGCCGCACTGCCCCACATCCGCGGACTCAGCACCGAGCGGCGGGATGAGGCGGTGATCCTGGATGCCGCCACCCGCCGCAACCTGGAGATCACCGAAA
>JBGSUY010000489.1:0-14224 GCA_041753195.1 Chromatiaceae bacterium | reverse complement strand
ACCGCGCTCTATCAGGCGCTCCTCGCGGCACTGCTCCTGTGCGCCTTCGCCCTCGCGACGCCGCGGTGATCGCGGCCCCCGTCGACCTGGGTCCAGATCCCCGGGGGAGGGACAGACTGGAAGCGCTCTCCGTCCTGCCCTATTGCCTGCCCCTGCGCCGCCCCTGGCAGAGTGCCCGGGGCCTGACGCGCGAGCGCCGGGGCTGGCTGGTGAGGGCCGAATCCGACGGGGTCCGCGGCTATGGGGATTGCGCCCCCTTGACCCAGGCGGGAACCGAATCCACATCCGACGCCGAACGGGCGCTGAACCAGTGGCAAGGACGGCTCCCAGGTCTGGACATCAACGCGGCCCTGGGCCTGGTTGCGACCGGGGCCCGCAAGGCACCCGCGGCTTCGTACGCCGTGGAGTGTGCCCTTTTGGACCTCCAGAGCCGACTCGCCGGCGTGCCCCTGCGCCGCTGGATCGCCGGTCCGGACTCCCACTCGGTCCCAGACTGGATCGCGGTCAACGCCCTGCTCGGCCCCAGCACCGGAGTCTCCGACGCGGACGTCCGCCGGGTCGTGGAGGCGGGCTTTCGAGTCCTCAAGATCAAGGTCGGCTGCTCGGACCCCAGGGCCGAGATCACCCATCTGGCCGGCCTGGCCAGGGCCCTTCCGTCAGGTGTGCGGCTTCGGCTGGACGCCAACGGGGCCTGGGACTGGGGGACCGCCGAGCGGGTCATCGCCGCCCTGAACGCGCTGCCGGTGGAATCCCCGATGGAATGCCCTGTGGAATCTCTGGAAGAGCCCTTGAGCCCGTCGGATCCGGCCGGGCCGGCCCGCCTCCAGGCCCTCGCGTCCTTTCCCCTGGCCCTGGACGAATCCCTGCCGCATTGGATCCAGGGGCCGGAAAGCGGATCCTTTCCGGTCCGACGGGCCGTCATCAAGCCGGCCGTGATCGGCGGTGTAGCCGCCACCTTGCGGTTGGCGGAACGTCTCCGGGTCTTGGGGATCGAGGTGGTGTTGACGGGGCTCATCGACAGCGCGGCCGGGCTCTGGGCCACGGCCCAAGTGGCTGCCGCCGTCGGCAGCCCCATCCCGCACGGACTCGCGACCTCGGATTGGCTGGCGCAGGACCTGGGGGTGCCCCCCATTCCGCGGGCGGGACGCATCGAGTTGCCGGGGTCCCCAGGCGCGGGCTTCAACCCGGATAGGCTGGGAGGAGACGGTGACTGAAGGCCCCTTCGAGCACACCTTCGAGGTCCGGCTCCACGATACGGACGCCGCCGGGGTGCTGTTCTTCGCCCATCTCTTCCGGCATGCCCACGATGCTTACGAGTCACTCATGGCTGCGGCGGGCTCCCCCCTCCAGGACCTGATCCGCGTCGGGACCGCCTTGCCCATCGTCCACGCGGAGGCGGATTACCAGGCAATCATGCGCCAGGGAGACCGAATCAGGGTCGCGGTAACCGTCGCCGAGATCCGACGCCGGTCCTTCAGCCTCGACTACCGATTCATCGACCCTCGGGGGGACCCCTGCGCCCGGGCCCGCACCGTCCATGTGCTCACCGACCCCGAAACCACCCCGGTCCTACCGGATGAACTGCGTGAGGCCTTGTCCCGGTGGCAGACCCCCCGGGGCCCGGGGCGTCGCAAGGGTAAGCCCCAGGCTCAGTGATCATGCTCCTCCGCGGGCGGCAGGGGTTGACCGCCAGCCACCGCCCGCACTGCGTTCAGCGGGTCCGAGGCGCTGGTGGCGTGGACGGCGATGCCGTAACGGGCCATGCGCGCACGAAACCCCTGGCCAGCCCCCTGGGTCACCAAGGCGTTCAGCCCAAGGCCGTACAGGGGGTGGTCGTCGCCGTGGTAGTCGTGCAGGGCCATGCCCGCCGGCAGGTCCAGGCGCTGGACCTCTCTGGGCTCTGAGCTTCCATCCGCCTCGTAGACGAGGAAGCGACGGGTCTTCCCCGCATGCCCAGTGATGGTTCTGAAGTTCTGGCTGGTGACGGCTATGCGCATGGCGTGCTCTCCCGGTTCTTGAACCCTTGGTCCTGGGGCTGGCGATCCCGCAGCCCCCTAGCCCAGTCCTCGATTACCGCATTCGCCACCGGCATCGGCGCTTCCATGAAGGTGACGAAGAAACCCGCGTCCGTCTCGGCCACCCCAATGGAGCTGGGACGCACGGCCAGCACCTGGGGATCCGGCAGGGTGATGCCGAAGCAGAAGACCAGGTTCTTGGCGGCCCGGATCCCAAGCCCGATCTGTCCCTCAGGCAGGGAGCGGGTATGGGCGTGGTGGTCGAACTCGGCGATGAAGACCGCGCAGCGATGGGCCTCGATGCGGCGGCGGAAGTAGTCGCAGATGGCATCGACCGATTGGAGGCTGGTCTCCTCCCGGTCCAGCTCGAGACTGAAGATCGGGTACTTCTCCAGTAGTAAGGACTGTTTCACAATGCCTCTCCGGGCAGCGGCAAGCACGCATCCGAAGCCAGGACCTGGGCCGCGGCCCAGGGTCCCGCCGTCTCGGTCAAGGGTGGGGAACACAGATCGATCCGGCACCCACAGCCCTGAAGGTTTTGTAGAGCAGATAGATCACCATCAGGGTCACCAGAGTGAGCAGGGCCCAGGCGATCGCCGCGAAGGCGGGCATCCCCGTCTGCTCGTACATTGCCAAGGTCGCGACGGTGATGGCCGCCAGCGGGAAGCTGTAGGCCCACCAGGACAGGTAATACTGGATGCCGAAGAACCGGCTCGTTTGGGTCAGGAGCAAGAGCGTGAGAAAGAGACCGATGTAGTAAAGCACCCGCGCGAAGGGATCGATCCCGCCGACGAGCTGCAAATAGGCCACGAACCCCACGGCGGGCGGCGCGATAAGGATGAAGAAGGTCGGCATCAGGCGCTCGGGCAAGGGATGATGGAACAGCACCCGATTCAGGATGATCGCGAACAGGAGCAACCAAAACACCAGGCCAATGCTGAAGAAGAACCAGGACAGCTCGGCAAAGCCCAGGGGCACACCGGCGATGGGCACTAGGACATTACCCACCACCGGGATGAACCAGGCGGGGTTGATATGTTGAATCTCGAAATGCTGGTGATGGATCCACACGCCCATGACGTAGAGGGTGAGCAGCAGATGGAGTCCGGATCCCAAAGCCCATAACACAGCAGCCACCCCAGGCAACCTCGGGAGAAAGGCGATCCCAAGCAGGATGAAGCTGATGGAGACGGCCGGGAAGAAATTGAGCTGGACCGGATGTCCGAGCTCAGCCCGAACGGCATCCCGGAAACGCATCACCTTCAACCCATAGAGCACCATCAGCACGAGAAACGACAGGGCGGCCAGAAGCAGGGCGCCGTCAGAGACCGCGACGCCCAGATCGAAGACGCCCTCCGCCTGGCGCCAGGCGATGGCCAGACCGGAGAGTCCCATGACCATGGCAAAGAAGGTGACGGGGAGGAACTGCAACCGCGATTCGACGCTGGTGTCTGTCACGTGGGTCGAGTCCGAAGGATCAGGGGGCCCATTCCGGTTCAGCACCGCGGCGACCGATGGGGGGAAGTGCCGCTCAGGCTAGGGAGCGCAACGCAGGGCCGCATTAACAATGCGCAATCGATGAAGGGGCAGGCTGAGTACCTGGCCACTGATGCGCTGGGGGTGGGCGTGTGCAGTGAGCGGTGCTGCGATCCTTCTTATTCCGCTCAACGACGCCCGCGAGGGATCACTCCTCCGCAATCCGCCGCAGGTTGGGGATATCGAGGAGAAACAGGTTCGCGGCCGTCTCAACCAGCAGGCTTTGGCGCTTGAACTCGGCAATGGTGCGACTGGCCGTCTCGGTGGTGATCCCCAGCATAGCCCCCATATCCTCGCGACCGAACAGGGGGCACTCGCTGCTCTCGCGGTCCCGGACCAATCGCAGCAGCAGCCGGGCCACCCGCTGGCGGGCGGAGCCGGTGGAAAGCTCGGTGAGCCAGGCATCGGCCTCCATCAGGGCGCGCTGCCAGCGGGCCATCAGCTCCCGGTGAAGGGTGGGGTTTTCCCGACCCAGCTCCTGCACCACCCGCGTCGGAAAGCGGCACACCTCCGCGGTCTGCAGGGCGATCGCCTCATGCTGGTAGTTGGCATCCAGCAGGGCCTCGAGCCCTAGGACATCCGTCGAACGGGCGATGCGAACGATCCGCTGATTGCCATCCGGGAGGTACTGGACCAACTTCAGGGCGCCGCTGCGCACCGTGAACATGAAATCCCCCTGGTCGCCGGCATGATAGAGAGTTGTCCCGGACTTGAGAGTGAACTGATCGATCGGGTCGTGGATGCGCTGGAAATCCTGCTCGTCGAGTCCCGCGAACAAGACGGAGGCGCGCACCGAGCAGTTGAGACAATCGGCCTCGCCGGACCAAGCGTCCCGCAATGTGACACTCTTCACCATCGGGCTGGATTCAATCCTGTGTGATGACCACCGGCCGAGGGGCCCCGCACCTCAGTGTAACCCATCCATCGAGCCTGACCACCGACCCCCAACCCCCGATCCCCCGTCCCCGGGCTCTCGTTGTGGTCCGGCGCCATTGGGGCCTGCGACCCTGTGGCCAACCCTAGCGATCCGAACCTCACTCGAGCACCTGCCGGGGACCCTTTGCAGTTCAGTCACGCGGCCATGAGCGATCCAGCAGTCCAAGCGAGCGATTCCCTAGCCCCCCTCCCCGAGCCCATGTCCTCACGCGGCTGCCGGGACGCCTTCGTGGTTTGCGACTCCCGGGGGACCATCGCCTACCTCAATGAGCTCGCGGAGCTCCTGCTGGGACTGGATGGACGCCTGATTCGGGGACGCCACCTGGATTCGGTCCTCCGGTTGATCCACCAGGACGGCGACCGGTTCGGCTGGGATCGCATGACCCGGATGGCCAGGGACCGCGCCCTGCCCGCCGGTCCGGAGGCCTGTCGGCTGACCCGAACGGACGGGACCGAGCACGTGCTGCGCTGCGAGGCGTTGGCCGTCGACAGCTTGATCGCCCTGGTCCTGGCGCCCGAGCGGACACCCTGGGACGACCCCAAGGTCCTCGCCTACCGCGCCAACCACGATGCGCTCACCGGCCTGCCCAACCGTGCCGCCCTGCAGGAGCGCCTCGTCCTCCTGCATCGCAGCGCTCAGGTGCTCGGGGCCCCCTATGGCCTGCTTCTCCTCGACCTGGATCATTTCAAGGTGATCAACGACCGCTTCGGACATGCCGCCGGGGACCAGGTGTTGGTGACGATCGGCCAACGCCTCACGACTCTGGTGCGGGCGCGGGACACGCTGGGACGCTGGGGGGGAGAGGAATTCCTCTGCCTGCTGCCCCATGTGGACCTGACCTCCGCCGCGGAGGTGGCCGAGCGGGTCAGAAGCGGCATCGAAGCAACGCCCGTCGAGCACAAGAAGTGCCTGATCCGGGTGACCGCCAGTATCGGCGTCGTCGCCTTCCCGAGCGACGGGAGCGAGCCCGACACCCTGCTCGCCAAGGCGGATTCGGCCCTCTACGAATCCAAGCGCAGCGGCCGCAACCGGGTACGCTGCCACACCAGCACTTCGGGCAACGTCTTCTCCCTGGCCAACCTGATCGAGAGCGCGCTCGGCAAGGACCAGGTGCACCCGGCCTATCAGCCGGTGGTCGATCTCGGGTCCGGTGAGGTCCGGGGAGAGGAGGCCCTGGCGCGGATTCAAGGCCCCAACGGCGAGTGGCTGGCGGCGGCGGCCTTCATCCCGGCCGCGGAGCAGCTCAACCTGGTACATCGGGTGGATCACCGGATCATTCATTCCGCCATCCGCCACTGTGTCGCTCGCACCCTGAGGGCCGATACCCCTTCCGCCCTGTTCGTAAACTTCTCGGCGGATTTCCTGCGCCATGCGGAGCTGGTGGCGGAGATCCTGGAGACGGTGGAGCGCCAGTGCTCCCTGTGCGCGCCCCACCTCGGCGAAAGGAAGCCTCTGGTGGTGGAGATCACCGAGCGCCAGTTTCTGCAGGATACCGCCGAGGCCAAGCAGGTCCTGGCCCCCTTCATCGAGCTTGGCCTGCGCCTGGCCATCGACGACTTCGGGGCCGGCCACTCCTCACTGAACTATTTGGCGGAGCTGCCGGTGGAGTTCCTCAAGATCGAGGGGAACCTGATCCGGCGCATGAAGGGGGAGCGGCGAGTACGTGACGTGGTGCAGGGCATCCAATCCTTGGCCACGGACCTCGGTGTCATCACCGTGGCCGAGGGCGTGGAGGACCAGGCGACCCTGGACCTGCTGCGCGAGATCGGCATCGACTGGGGCCAGGGCTACCTCTTCGGCCGGCCCGAGCTGGAGACGCCCATCCCCCTCGCCTAACCGCCCTAGCGGAACCCAGCCAGGGACATCAACGCTGCCAACTGTCCTCGCCGGCATCCGTCGTGTCATCGTTATCGTTTCGGTCCCAACCGCGCCTGCCGGTGTCCGTAATCTCAAGAATTCCCGCACCCACCTCGGGCCCCTGAGGCGTAGCGCGAAGGGTAAAGGTCGTCGGCGACAGGGCCTGTACATCAATGTCGTAATAGGTCTCGCTGCCGTCGATCGGTGACTTGGTGTAGGGGAGCGTGACGCCGTTCGGATCGTTACCGCTGCACCCGTCGTTCGGGTTGTAGCAGTCGTTTTCGGTGTAGATGCGCTCCATGAACTGGGCCGCTTGCATCAGCACCGCCTGGGCGTCGGCGCGGCGGGTGCGCTCGATCTGGTCCCGGTAGGACGGATAGGCGATGGCCGCCAAGATGCCGACGATAGCCACCACGATCATCAACTCGATTAGGGTGAAACCCGCGCCCACCCGATGCGGCAGCGGCTCGGCTCTTGCGGTCATGGCTTTGCGCCCCTCGTTACCTATGTCTCCAAGGGCAAGCATAACCCCTGGACCCACGGCCGCCCGAGACGCCGATCGAAAACCCACCGGTCATCCCCGGACGCCATCCGGGCTGGGTCGCTCGCTCTCCCGGCGAATGGGAATCTGCAATCCTCGCCGGGTCTTTCCGACGCCGACCACAGGCCCCCGGACCTCGGTCCCTGGCCGCCCCCGTCAGGGCGACGGACCGAGACGGGCCAGGGGGTCCTGGCGGTAGAAGGCGCGCAGTTGGTCGTAAACCTCCGGGTACTCCCCCGTGAGCAGGTCCGGGGTCTCGAAGAACGCCTCGCTCACGACCGCGAAGAATTCCGCCGGCGACTCACAGGCATAGGGGTCGATGGGGGTCTCCTCCCCCGCGTGGTCCCGTCGGCACAGGTCCTCGAAGGCCGCCGCGAAGACCCGTGTCCAGGCCTCGCCGGACATCCCGGGGTGCAGGGGTGGACGGCCGTTGACGGCCCCATCGCGCAGGTCGAGCTTGTGGGCCAACTCATGGATGACGACGTTGTAGCCGTCAAGCTCCCGGCCGCCCTCCACGTCCTCCCAGGAGAGGATCACCGGGCCTTGGTCCCAGGACTCGCCGCTGCGGACCTCGGCCTGGGTCCACACCAACCCGTGCTCGTCCATCTGTTCGTGCTCGGTCAGGAACTCCGCGGGATAGAGGACCAGGGCATACCAGCCCCGGTACCAGTCGAGGCCCAGCTCCAGGATGGGCAGGCAGGCCTGGAGGGCAACCTGGAGCCGCATGGGGGCGGTCAGCTCCAGGCCCTGGACCGGCTCCAGGCGTTTCTCCCTCAAGAACTGGAGGGCCAGGTCCTGGAGCCGCGCGGCCTGATCGGCCCTTAGCCCGTCGAGCAGGGGCAGGCTGTCCCAGGCGACCGCCCAATCGGACGCGGCATAGCGCACCCGCTCGCGATTGATGCGTCGGGCATGCCACCAGCGGCTGAGCGGGCCGATCAGGACACCCACGGGTCACCCCCGCCCAGGGTCTGTCGACCACCTGGCAGTCCGGGCCAGATGACGCACGGGGTTCGTCATGGGACACATATTGGCGGCGCCCGCTGGCCAAGCGCCCGCAAGTTGACCACCATCAAGGTCGCTCGCCCCCCTTGCACCTAGATTGCCTCCCCTTTTCAATGGGCGGGGTACTGAACCCCCGGAACCTTCCGCACCCGACATCATGCAACGCCCCTTGCTCATCGCTGTCGCCCCGCTGCTCGCCGGCATCCTAGCCTGGCTCCTCTGGTCCTGGGAGCCGATCGCCGAGCAGCGACACCACAACCAGACCCTGGATCTCGCCGATGCACCGACGGGGGGAGACTTCCGACTCGAGTCCGCCGCCGGCCCCCTGGACCTCGCCAGCCTGCGCGGTCAGGTGGTGCTGATCTACTTCGGCTACACTTGGTGCCCGGATATCTGTCCGACCAACCTGGCGTTCATCGCCAATGCCCTGAAGCGTCTCCAGCCGGGAGAGCTCGATCGGGTCGAGGTCTTGTTCGTCAGCGTGGACCCCCAACGGGACGACTCCGAGCGTCTGGCCGAGTACACCGGTTACTTTCACCCCCGGATCCGGGGCCTGACCGGGCCGGAGGAGGCGATCGCCGAGGTCGCGCGGCGCTACGGCGCGGCCTATCGGCGGACCGAGCAGACCGGTTCCGCCATGGGTTATATGGTGGACCATTCCTCCCTTACCTACGTCGTCGACCCCCAGGGGCGGCTGGCCATGAGCCTTGGCCATGCCACCCCACCGGAGCGGATCGCGGCCGCGATCCGCTCGGTCTTGGTCGAGGGCTGAGCCGATCCGTCTTTTTTTTGCCATGCAGTACCGAGGAGCCCAGCCCATGTCCCCATCCCTGCCCGCCGCCCTGCTCGGCGGCCTCGTCGCCCTCGTCACCCTGAGCACGGGTGCCCAGGGACCAGCCGCCTTGGAGATTAGGGATGCCTATGCTCGGGCGGTCCCACCCGGCCAGCCCAATAGCGCCGTCTTCCTAACCCTGACCAACGGCTCAGCAGCGCCCCGCGCCCTCGTCGCGGCGGAGAGCCCCGCCGCGGAGGCGGTGGAGCTCCACACCCATCTCCATGAGGGCGACATGATGCGGATGCGGCGGGTGGAGCGTATCGAGGTCCCGGCGGGAGGCAGGGTCAGTCTGCAGCCGGGCGGGCTCCACCTCATGCTGATCGGTCTCAAGGGCAATCTGGCGCCCGGGGATCAGGTCGACCTCACCCTCTCCTTCGATGACGGGACCCAGGCCCAGGTGCTCGCCCCCGTGCGCAAGGTCGAGCCAGTGAAGATGGTCCAATGACTCAAGGGAATCGGAGACTGGGGCGACTTCAGCAAACGGCATGGCCCCAGCCGCCAGCGGGCCTGGAGGGCGGTTCAACTGTGGCGATGCGGACCAGTTTGAGTGCGTCGCGGTCTCAGGAGGCACGGACAAGCCGGAGCAGGCAGGCAACCCCAGATCGACGGGGGGTTGAGGAATTTTCGACCGGGTCCCGAGTCTCTGGATCCTGACGCCGAGGGGATCCGGCGGGCGGTAAGGCCCACGTCCGCAATTGACCCATATGAGCGGCATCTGATATACATTCGCGGCTTTTTTGGTTTCATGCCTTCAGGCAGTCGCACAATTCGAACAGGTTTCGGCTATGAATAACCAGTGGCTTAGATCGGGGTTAAAGGCAGCCTCTGCACTTCTCTTGGTGGGTGGCCTAACGGGAGCGGCCCATGGGAGCGAGGCGCCATCGAAGGCTGTCGGCGACCCCAAGGCCGGGGAGGCGAAGGCCGGCACCATTTGCCTGGCCTGTCACGGGCCCATGGGCAACAGTATCGTCCCCCTCTGGCCCAAACTGGCAGGCCAGCACCCGGAGTACGTATACAAACAGCTCATGGACTTCAAGGCCGGCAATCGCGCGAACGCCCAGATGAGCCCCATGGCGGCCCCACTGACGGAGCAGGAGATGCGCGACCTCGCCGCCTACTATGCGTCTCAGACCCAAACCCGCGGGGCGGCCGATCCTGCACTGGCAGAGCTGGGCAAGAAGATCTATCGGGCGGGGAACCCCGAGTCCGGAGTACCGGCGTGCAGCGGCTGCCATGGCCCGGCCGGCATGGGCATGGGCCTCGCGAAGTTCCCGCGCATCTCGGGCCAGCACGCCGACTACACCAAGCAGACGCTGACCTATTTTCGCGACGGAACCCGCGCCAACGATCCCAACGGGATGATGCGGGGAGTCGCGGCGCGCCTGACGGACAAGGAGATCGCGGCGGTCGCCCAGTATCTCCAGGGACTCAGCCTATAGACTGCGGGGCCGCCCAGGGTGGACCTGAAGGCAGCCTCCGGCTGCCTTTTTCATTGGCGCCGAGACCGGCTCTCCCGGAGAGGAACGCGTTTCCCGGTCAGCGGCCCTGTGCTAGCTTGCCGGGGTAGGTCGGCATACCGGCCCGGAGCCAGACAACACCCAGGCCATGCAGCAGATCAAACTGTTGAGCTATAACGTCCAGGGGGGCATCTACTCCCGGCAGTACAGCGACTATGTCACCAACAGTTGGAAACATGTCCTGCCCCATCCGGAGCGCCTGGTCAATCTAGCGCGCATCGCCCAGCTGCTCCAGCAGTTCGACCTGGTCGGACTTCAGGAGGTCGACGCCGGGAGTCTCAGAAGCGCCAATATCGACCAGATCCAATACCTGGCCCGCCAGGGCGGGTTCCCCTACTGGTACAGTCAGATCAACCGCAACCTGGGCCCCTTCGCCCAGCACAGCAACGGACTGCTGAGCCGGCTGAGACCCGCCGCCATCACCGAGCATCGCCTGCCGGGTCTGCCGGGTCGGGGGGCCGTGGTGGCGGAGTTTACCCTCTCGGACGGACAGCTCCTGGCCATCGGCATCGTCCATCTCGCCCTGGGCTGGAGAGCACGCCAACGCCAACTGGACTATCTGGTGGACCTCGCGGACGCCCACCCCTTGCTGGTATTGATGGGCGACTTCAACTGCGGTTGCGACTCCCGCAGCCTGCGCGCCATGGTGCGGCGAGCCGGCATGCGGGGGCTGGACTGCGACCTCAAGACCTTCCCGAGCTGGCGCCCCCGCCGCAATCTGGACCATATCCTGGTGTCGGAGCCCCTGCGCATCCAGGGGGCCCGCGTGATCGATTACCCCCTGTCCGACCACCTGCCGCTCAGCATGACCCTCGGCCTGCCCGCGGGCCTGCACTTGAGCGCCCCGTTGGAGCAAGCCAGGGCAACCCTCAATCCTGCACGTAAAAATGGCGCCAGCCCGAACCGCAGGCGCGGGTGAGCAGATCGAAGAGTGGCTCCGTCGGCGCCGCCTCCCCGGGAAACACATCCTCCACCAGCACGAACAGGCGGCCGAATCCCCCCTGCAGTTTCCAGTCCCAGCGCCAGGGGGGATGCGTCCCGCCGCAACTCGGGCAGGTCAGGCCCATCAGGGGGCGCTGCAGCCACTCCGGCAGCCGTTCCCGCCAATCCGAGAGCCTGGCACGGCACACCGGGCAGCGGGGACCCCGGGTGTTGCGACCCCACAGCAGACGAGGGACTGTGTCTGGCCCCAGGATGCGGACATGGCAGGGGGCCTCGCCGGCCTGCTCCGGGGACCACCCGGGGAGCGCAACCGAGCAGCCGGCGAAGCTGAGCAGGCTTAGGAGCTCCGGCCCCACCGCGAATCCACCTACCCTGCCGAGCAGGGGCGGGCCCATGAATCCGGCCCGGGTTAAGGCAGCCCGGACCAACTCCGGATTCGGCGCGACCTGGGGATCGGCGGTGGTCAGAACGAGCCGGCCGGTATGATCGGGCATGACTGGTCGCGTCGGAGTCGGGTAACCTAACCCATCGTAGCAAATCGAGCGGCCTTGCTACCCGAATCGAGCAAACCTGGCGATAGACCGGGTCGAGGGGCTCCTCTTTGAGGCCGCTTCGCCAGGCGAGAGACCATGGACCACCGCCTTACCCGCAGGTTCCTGCTGGCTTGCCTTTTGGGCAGCTCGATGGGAGCTCAGCCATTGGGGGCATGGGCGGATGCGATCTTCGCACGTGCCCTCGGCTCAGATGACGCGAAGGTACTCAGCGACTGGGGCCATCGTTATCAACACGGAGCCGGGGTGCCTCGAAACGTTGAAAGCGCCATTCGGCTTTACTGCAAGGCGGCCAAGGCAGGCAGCATCGACGCCCAGTATTATCTCGGCGACATGTATGCGAAGGGCCATGGGGTAAAGCGCGACAAGGACCTCGGTGCCGCCTGGCTACACCTGGCCGCAGCCCAAAACGATCAGCTCGCCAAGCGCACCCTCAAGGAGCTCGGCTACCAAAAAAGGCCCAAGCGCGACCCGGTTTGCCTCCTGCCCAACGGCAGGGACGCCGCGAGCACACCCATCGGTTACACTGGTGCCGGCCGAACCCGAAGCCACCAGGCCAAGGGACCGATAGCCGCGCTTGCGCGCCGCTTAGCTGGCGACTACCGGCTCGATCCGAACCTCGTACTGGCCGTAATCGAGGTCGAATCCAACTTCGACCCCAACGCGCAATCGCCAAAGAACGCACAGGGGCTTATGCAGCTGATTCCGGAGACCGCGGAACGCTTTGGGGTGCGTGACGTTTGGGATCCCGAGCAGAACCTGAGAGGCGGTATGGCCTACCTGCGTTGGTTGCTTGGGCACTTTAAGGGCGACGTTCGCCTGGCCCTCGCCGCCTACAACGCGGGTGAAGGGGCCGTCATGCGCTATGGCGATATTCCGCCCTTTGCCGAAACACAGGGTTATGTCGATCGGATCATGAGCAAGCTCGCGCCCCAGGTTGACCCATGGTGAGCCACTTCGGGGCTGGAAGAGCCCGACCTCCCGCGGGAGGGCTTTTGCCTGCACTTCGAAAAGGCGGGCGGCCGACACCCTGAACCCTCGCCCCGCTGGGTGCTATCCTCACTGCCCCGGCAGGCAACCCGCAAGACACCATGGATCCCGACTTTTGGCTTGAACGCTGGCGGCGCGGTGAGACCGGCTGGCATCGGGGGGAGATCAACGCCCATCTGCGAGAGGACTGGCCCCGTCTGGGGATCGAGCCCCACACTCGGGTCTTCGTGCCCCTGTGCGGCAAGACCCTGGACCTGTTGTGGCTCGCGAGCCAGGCGCACCGGGTACTCGGTGTGGAGCTGAGCCGCCTGGCGGTGGATGCCTTCTTCAACGACACTGGACTCAGCCCCACGGTCTCCGAGGAGCCGCCCTTCAGCCGCCATCGGGTCGACGAGATCGAGCTGCTGTGCGGGGACTTCTTCGAGCTGCGCGCCCACCACCTGGAGGGAGTGGCTGCGGTCTACGACCGCGCCTCCCTGATCGCCCTCCCCCCGGCCCTGCGGACCCGCTATGCCATCCACCTGGACGCACTCCTGCCTGCGGCGGTCCCGCGCCTGCTGATCACCCTGGAGTACGACCAGGACGCCATGTCCGGGCCGCCCTTCGCCGTCCATCCCGATGAGGTGGAGGCGCTCTTCGGCGACCGTCACCGCGTCACGCCCTTGACCGCGCTGGACGTGATCGACGACTCCCCCCGCTTCCGGGAGCGCGGCCTGATCCGTATGGTGGAACGGATCTATCGGCTGGATCCCCAGGACTGAGCCCGCGCCTGCCATGCAATCCGATACCGAGCGACTGATCGGCCCCGAGGCCCGCCCCGATGACGCGACCCTCGACCGGGCCATCCGCCCCCGCCGCCTGGCGGACTATGTGGGCCAGCCGGCGGTTAGCGAACAGATGGAGATCTTCCTCCAAGCGGCCCGGGCCCGCCGTGAGGCCCTGGACCATGTGCTGATCTTCGGCCCCCCGGGGCTCGGAAAGACCACCCTGGCCCATATCATCGCCCACGAGATGCAGGTCAATCTCCGTCAGACCTCGGGGCCGGTGCTGGAGAAACCTGGGGATCTCGCGGCCCTGCTCACCAACCTGGAGGCGGGCGATGTGCTCTTCGTGGACGAGATTCACCGCCTGAGCGCGGTGGTGGAGGAGGTCCTGTACCCGGCCATGGAGGACTACCAGCTCGACATCATGATCGGCGAGGGCCCTGCCGCCCGCTCCATCAAGCTGGACCTCCCCCCCTTCACCCTGGTGGGGGCCACCACGCGGGCGGGGCTCCTGACCTCCCCCCTGCGGGACCGCTTCGGGATCGTCCAGCGCCTGGAGTACTACTCGGCGGCCGACCTCACTACCATCGTAAGCCGCTCGTCCCGAATCCTGGCCATCGAGACGGAGCCCGAGGGGGCCGCGGAGATCGCCCGCCGATCCCGCGGAACCCCGCGCATCGCCAACCGACTGCTGCGCCGCGTACGGGACTTCGCCCAGGTCAAGGCCGGCGGCCGCA